>SLSR01000182.1 GCA_007130365.1 Lentisphaeria bacterium | reverse complement strand
GCTGGACGCCCTGAAGGACGAGCAGGCGCAGGGCATCACCATCGACACCGCCCGCTGCTTTTTCAAGACCGACAGACGGCACTATGTGCTGCACGACGCGCCCGGACACATCGAGTTTCTCAAGAACATGGTGACCGGGGCGGCGCGAGCCGAGGCGGCGATCCTGGTGATCGACGCCAAGGAGGGGATTCGCGAGAACAGTCGGCGGCACGGCTATATTCTGTCTCTGCTCGGTATTCGGCAACTGGCCGTGGTGGTCAACAAGATGGATCTGGTCGATTTCGCGGAAGCGCCGTTTCGCGAGATTGAAAAGGAATTCACCGCGTTTCTGGCGCGACTCGGGGTGACGGAAACCGTGTTCATTCCGGTTTGCGCCTGGACCGGCGCCAACATTGTCGAGCGCGACCAACATACGCCGTGGTACCGCGAGCCGACTGTGCTTGCCCAGATCGACGCCTTTCGCAAGCCGGAAAGCGCCGCCCGCAAACCGTTCAGAATGCCGGTTCAGGATGTCTACAAGTTCACCGAACACGGCGACGACCGCCGGATCGTGGCCGGCACAGTCGAGACCGGCACCCTGAAGGTCGGCGACCGGATCCGCTTTCTGCCCTCCGGCAAAGCGGCTCGGGTGCGGGCGGTCGAGCTGTTCGGCGGTTCGCCGCCGCTGTCGGTCTCGGCCGACCGGGCGACCGGGGTGACGCTTGATCCGGAAATCTATGTCAAGCCCGGCGAGCTGATGGTAAAGGACGGCGAGCCCGCGCCTCGCGTCGGCCGCCGCATTCGGGCAAACCTGTTCTGGATGGGGCAGGCGCCGCTGATTCGGGAACGCCGCTACAAGCTGAAGCTGGGAGCCGCCCGCGTCGCGGTCGAGCTGGCCGAAATCAGGCATGTGCTGGATGCCACCGAGCTGACCACGGTGGCCGGCAAAACCCAGATCGACCGGCACGATGTGGCCGAGTGCGTGCTGGAAACCATGCGCCCGGTCGCCTTCGACCTGGCCACCGAACTGCCCGCCATGTCGCGCTTTGTCCTGGTCGACGACTATGAGATCGCCGGCTGCGGCGTGGTTCTGGCCAGCGAGGAAGGTGATGGCTCGGTTTTGCGGGAGCGCGTGATGGCGCGTGAATTCGCCTGGGAAAAAGGCGCGATTTCGCGCGAACTGCGGATCGCCGGCTATGGCCATGCCGGCAAGTTCATTGTGTTCGCCGCGCCCGAACCGGCGCGCGACTCCGGTGCCCATCGGCGGGCCGCCGACTTGGCCAAAGCTCTGGAGCGCCGTCTGTTCGCCACCCACAAGCACACCTACTACCTGGCGATCCGCAATCTTTTCGAGGATTTGGAGGAGGCGGATTCGGAGGAGGTGGTGGGGCGCGAGGAGCACCTGCGGCAGCTCGGCCAGTTGGCGCGGCTGATGACCGATTCGGGGCTGCTCTTCATCACGGTGCTGCCGGGCGCCGATCGGACTGACCTGGAAAAGCTGCGACTGCTCAACGAGCCCGCCGAGCTGTTCGTGGTAACCGTCGGCGACTGCGACCTGGAGGATTGGCGCGCCCAGGTCGAGTTGAGCGAGGCGACCGACAGTGAAGAGGCGATTCAGCGCATTACCCGCAGGCTGAACGCGGAAAACGTAATCCCCAACTATGTGATTTGAGCCGATGCAATTTTCCACAGTTTCAATTCATGGTGGATATGACGGCGACTCGGCCACCGGCGCCACGGCGGTGCCGGTCTATCAGACCGCCGCCTTCGCCTACCCCTCGGCCGACGGACTGGCCGACGTGTTCGCCGGCCGGGCGCCCGGGCATGTCTACTCGCGCATCTCGAACCCGACCAATCACGCCCTCGAACGGCGGCTGGCCGAACTCGAGAACGGGGTCGGCTGCCTGGTCGCCGCCAGCGGCATGGCCGCGATCAGCGCGGTCTTCCTGGCCTTGCTGCGACCGGGCGACGAAATCGTCGTGGCCAACGGCATTTTCGGGGGTACCGTCTCGCTGATCCGCAATCTGCTCGGCGGCTTCGGAATCGGGGCGAAATTCGCCCATGCCGACGCACCGGCCGAATTCGCCGCCGCGATCTCGAAACATACCCGCCTGCTGTTTGTCGAGACCATCGCCAACCCATCCCTGGAAGTGCCCGACTTGCGGGCGTTGAGCCAGCTCGCCCGGCAGGCGGGGATTCCGCTGGTGGTCGACGCCACGGCCACCACTCCGGCGCTGGCTCGCGGCCGGGATCTAGGCGCCGATATCGTGATTCACTCGACCACCAAGTTCATCAACGGCCACGGGACCGCGATCGGCGGGGCGATCGTCGACACCGGCAGCTACGACTGGCGCGAATCGCCCTTCCGCGAAGTGCGCGAGCTGGCCCGCCGCGCCGGCAGTCTGGCTTTCATGGCCTACTTGCGCAATCGCGTGGCTCGCGACCTGGGGATAGTCGCGGCGCCCCAGAATTCGTTTCTCATGCTGCAGGGGCTGGAAACCCTGGCGCCCCGCATGCGATTGCATTGCGCCAATGCCGGGCGACTGGCCGAATGGCTGCGCACTCGCCCGCGAGTGGCGCGGGTCGTCTATCCGGGGTTGGCCGATTCGCCGTTCGCGGCCATCGTGCAAAGACAGTTCGCCGGTTGCGGCGGCGCAATCTTGACCTTTGACCTGGCCGACCGAGCGGCGGCTTTCGCCTGCCTCGACCGTTTCCGACTGGCTCTGCGGGCGACCAATATCGGCGATGTGCGCACTCTGGTTTTGCATCCGGCCTCGACGATTTTCGCCGAGTACGACGAAGCCGAGCGAGTCGCCCTCGGAGCCGGCGACGCCACGATCCGGGTCTCGGTCGGAATCGAGGACTTCGCGGATCTGCAACGCGATTTCGAGCAGGCTCTGGCCTGAGCAGGGTTTTTTGTCTGTTTCGCAAAAGTCTACGGAAGACAAGCAAAAGGAGAACTATATTATGAAAATTGCCGTAAACGGAGACGCGGCGGAAGTCCGCGACGGCCTGAACGTGCTCGAGCTGCTGGCCGAGCGCCAGGTAAAGATGCCCGACATGGTGTCGGTGGAGCTGAACGGCGAAATTCTGGCGCGACCGGACTTCGCCACGACCATCGTCCGGGATGGCGACCAGGTGGAGTTCCTCTATTTTATGGGGGGTGGCGCATGAATTTGACCGACAGCCAAATCGAACGCTACAGTCGGCACATCATCCTGGAGCAGGTCGGACTGGCCGGCCAGGAGGCGCTGGGGCGGGCGAAAGTCCTGATCGTCGGGGCCGGCGGCCTGGGCTCGCCGGCCGCCCTCTACCTGGGGGCGGCGGGGGTCGGCACTCTGGGCATCGCGGACGCGGACGCGGTCGACCTCTCCAATCTCCAGCGTCAGGTGATTCACCACACGGCGGATGTCGGCCGACCGAAGGTGGAGTCGGCGGCCGAGCGGATTCGCGCCCTCAATCCGGAAGTGACTGTGCGAGCCTATCCCGAACGGGTGCGAGCCGCCAATGCCCTGGCCATTATGCGGGATTACGATTTTGTGATCGACGGCACCGACAGCTTCGCCGCCAAGTTCCTGCTCAACGACGCGGCCTATTTTGCCGGCAAGCCCCTGTCGCACGCTGGCATTCTGCGGTTCGAGGGGCAATTGACCACGATCAGGCCGGGCGCCAGCGCCTGCTATCGCTGCCTGTTCCGCGAGCCGCCGCCGGCCGGCGCCGTGCCCTCCTGCTCGCAGGCCGGAGTGCTCGGGGTTCTGGCCGGAGTGGTCGGCTGCCTGCAGGCGACCGAGGCGATCAAGTATATTCTCGGGCTGGGCGAGCTGCTGACCGACAGTCTGCTGACCTACGACGCCCTGGCCATGCGCTTTCGCAAGGTCGCGGTGCGCCGCAGTCCGGACTGCCCGCTGTGCGGCGACCGTCCCTCGATCAAAGAGCTGGTCGATCCCGAGGAGGCGGCCTGCGAACTGAGACCGTAGGCGAGCAATGGAGCGCCGCGTCCCCGCGGGCATGCGCCACAGTAAACAAGCGCAATATCAGAAAGGAAACAGCATGTTGACAATACCGCAAGGCATCTATCGGGAAATGGTGGCGGCCGCCCGTGCCGAGGCGCCTCTGGAGGCCTGCGGCCTGCTGGCCGGCCGCGAGAACCAGGTTGAAAGCCTGTTTCCGATGACCAACGGCGACGCCAGCGCCGAACACTTCTCCCTGATTCCCGAGGAACAGTTCGCGGCCGCCAGGGAAATTCGGGCGCGCGGCCAGCAACTGCTCGCCGTCTGGCACAGCCATCCGGCGACTCCGTCCCGGCCTTCGCCGGAGGACTTGCGCCTGGCCGTGGCGCCGGACATGCTGCACTTGATCCTGTCGCTGGCCGGGGAAGAGCCGAAGCTCCGCGGATTCCGCATTGCCGACGGCCGAGCCACCCCGGTCGAACTGGAAATTCAGGCAGAGGAGACAGACTATGAATAGGCTGGAAAAATGCGGTTTGCGCGTACTCGATTCGGTGCGGCGCGATGTGCAGGCCTTTCGCGCCACGGTGCAGCAGTACCTTGAAGGGAAGCTGGATGCGACTCGCTTCAAGGTCAAGCGCGTGCCGATGGGAATCTACGAGCAGCGCCGGGGCGGCTTCATGGTGCGGGTGCGCATCGGCGCCGGAGTGGCTTTGCCCGGACAACTGCGTGCCCTGGCGAAAATCGCGGCAGACCACGGTGCCGCCCATTTGACGACCAGGCAGGACGTTCAGTTGCACGATGTCCCGGTCGAGGCGATTCCCGGCATCTTCGAGCAGTTGCTGGCGGTCAATCTGACGGGGCGCGGCGGCGGCGGCAACACGGTGCGCAATGTTTCGGCCAGCCCGCGGGCGGGAGTCGATCCGGCGGAAGTCTTCGATGTCCGCCCCCATGCCATCGCGACGGCTGAATACCTGCTCGATTCGCCCGGCGCCTTCAATCTGCCGCGCAAATACAAGCTGGCCTTTTCCGGAACCGCCGCGGACGACGCCTTCGCGTCGGTCGCCGATCTCGGCTTTTTCGCCCGGGAACAGGATGGCCAGCCGGGCTTCCGGGTGTTTGCGGGCGGCGGCCTGGGCGGCAGTCCGAAACCCGCTATCGTGCTTGAGGAATGGGTGCCGGCGGAAGACGCGCCGCTGGTGGCGGAGGCGCTGCGCCGACTCTTCGACCGGCGCGGAGACCGCGGCAACAAACATGCGGCGCGGCTGCGCTTTGTGGTCGAAAAAATGGGCGAGCAGGAGTTTCGCGATGAATACTTTCGCGACAAGGCGAAGGTGGCGGCGGAGCACCCCATCTTCCCCGCGCCCCGTCCCTTTCCCAGTCCCTGGCGACCGGAGCTGGCGAAGCAGGCGCGCGAACTGCGTCCAGGCGAACTGTCGCCCCTGATCGAGCCGGAAAGGCGGGTCGGTTTCTACACGGTGCGGATTAATCCCCGGCTTGGCCTGGTCAACCCCGAGGCCATGCTGCGGATCGCCGATCTGGCCGAGGCCAACGGCGAGGGTCTGGTGCGCTTCACCCAGCGTCAGGAAGGGCTGCTGTGCGGGATTCCCGGTGGCCTCGTGGGCGAGACAGTCGCCAGCCTGCGCAAGCTGGGCAAGGACATTTTCGACGAGCGTCGGCCGTCGGTCGTCGCCTGCGCGGGCGCCGCCACCTGCCAGCTCGGACTGTGCCTGTCGCGCGGGCTGGCGACCGCCATCGAGGATCGGTTCACCGCGCGTGCGGACGGGCTACTGCCCGCCATCAGAATCAGCGGCTGTCCGAACAGCTGCGGCAATCATCAGGTGGCGAAGCTGGGCTTGGCCGGCAAGGCACGGCGGGTGCAGGGGCGCCTGATTCCCTATTACGATGTCATGGTCGACGGCCGGCTCGGCGCGGAGGGGGCGCGCCTGGCGCAGCGCATCGGCTCGCTGCCCGCCAAGCGCGTGTTTGATTTTCTGGAGCGGGCGGCGACCGACGGCGAGGCTGGATTCTCATGCCAAAATCTGCACGCACTGATTGACGAATATCAGACTCTGCCGGAAACCGTTCCCGAAGACTGGTTTCGCGACTGGGGCAGCGATCAACCCTTCTCGCTGGCCGGACGCGGCCCGGGCGAATGCGGCGCCGGGACTTTCGACCTGGTGCGGGTTGATATCGAGACCGCCAAAGGCGGTCTGGCGGCGGCGCGCGCCGCCGAACTGCCGCCGCCGCGGCGCGACCAGGCTCTGGCCGAAGCGGCCGTCGCGATCATGCGGGCGCTCCTGCCGGTTTTCGGCCTGGAGCCGGGTACCAGACGCGAAGTCTATCGCGATTTCCAGGCGCGCCTGGTCGATCCGGGCTGGGTCGACGCCAGCGGTGCCGAGCTGGCGGCGGCGCTCCAGGACTGGCAGGCCGGCGACCGGCAGAGCCTGGCCGAACTCGAACCGGCATTGACCGCCTTGATCGAACGGGTGGAAGAGTTGTTCGCGTCGCTGGACGCCAGCCTGCGGTTTCAAATCAAGCCGCTGATCAGGCAACCGGAAACGGCGGCGGCCGCAAGCGCCAGTAAAGACGCGGCGACGGCCACGCACGACTTGCGCGGAGTGGCCTGCCCGCTTAACTTTGTCAGGGCAAAGGTTGCTTTGGAGAGTCGGCCCGTCGGTTCCGAACTGGAGTTTCTGCTCGATCCCGGCGCCCCCGCGAACAATGTCCCGGCCAGCTTTGCCGAACAGGGGCAGCAGGTTCTGTCGATGGCTGCGGAAGACGGCTGGCATCGGCTGCGCGTAAGACGAGTGAAATGAACCGGCCGCAGCCTGCCTGACCACTTAGTCCGACAAGTGTGTCAGACCCCCGCGGCCGGGTTCAAGATGCTGACGCATACGAAAGGCCATTGAACAATGCGCCATATGGCAGTTCTGGATCTGGGCACCAATTCAACCATGCTTCTGCTCTGTCGGGCATCGCCCGCCGGCAACTTGCGGGAAGTGCGGGAAGAACTGCGAATGCCGCGGCTCGGGCAGGGGGTGGCGGACACGGGCAGACTTTCCGCCGCCGCCATCGACCGCACCCTGGCGGCGGCGGCGGAACTGCTGGCCAGCCTGCCCGGCCGCGGCCGCGGCCTGACCGTGGCCACTTCGGCTGTGCGCGACGCCGAAAACCGCGATCCCTTCCTCGACGCCTTCGCCGTCCGCTTCGGCCATCGCCCGCTCCTGCTGGCCGGCGAGCAGGAGGCGGCCGCCATTTTTCGCGGCGCCGCGCATGATCAGCAGACGGAAGCCGAAACCCTGATCGACATCGACATCGGCGGCGGCAGCACCGAACTGACCATCGGCGACCGGCGCAACGGTTGCCGCCTGGCTTGCAGCCTCGACCTCGGCTGCGTACGCTGCGGCGAGCGTTTCGGCCTGCTCGACGCGGCCGCTCCGTCCAGCCTCTCGCGTCTGCGCTGCGAAGTCCGCAAGCTGGTCGAGCCGGTTGCCGCCGGATTTCGCGAGTTGACCGCCGACTCCCCCTGGCGGGTTCTGGCCAGCGGCGGCACCGCCGCCGCCTTTGCCGTCTATCAACAGGGTCTGCGGGGTTTCAGTCGCTCCCTGGTACACGGCTATCGGGCGCGCGAATGCGAGGTCGCCGCCGGTGCCATGCGGCTGGCCGCCATGCCCCTGGCCGAACGCACCGGGCTGCCTTCGGTCGAGAGCGGCCGGGCGGCCGTGCTGCCGGCCGGGCTGCTGATTCTGAGTGAAATTCTGCGGGTGCTCGAAGTGTCCGGCTGCACGGTCACCACCCGCGGTTTGCGCTTTGGCCTGGCCTTGCGTTTGCGACGCGGCGAGTTGGCGGCGAATTTCTCCTGGTGATCTTTTCTTGAGTGCGGGAAATTTTTGTTGCGGTCGCTTGCAATTCATTTTGCCGCGATTATGTTAAAACCACTTTTTCAAGAGCGCGAGTGTAGCTCAATTGGTAGAGCACCACCTTGCCAAGGTGGATGTTGAGGGTTCGAGTCCCTTCACTCGCTCCATTTTTTCTTTCGAGACCCTTGCCGGAGAGGTGGCTGAGTGGTTGAAAGTACCGGTTTGCTAAACCGGCGTACGGGAAACCGTACCGAGGGTTCGAATCCCTCCCTCTCCGCCAGTTTCCATAAACTGCTTTTCCCCATAGACTTGCTCTACTCTGAATCCTTCTTTCTTCAGGCGGGAGGGATGAGAAGCCTCGCCTCATTCGAGGGTTCGAGCCGAGCGCAGCGAGACCGGCTCCGCGCCAGCGGGGCAGTGCAGCGAAGCGGAACGCCAATCCCTCCCTCTCCGCCAGTTTCCATAAACTGCTTTTCCCCATAGACTTGCTCTACTCGGAAATCATTCAATTGCCCGCCGCGCCTGAGTCCGATATTCAATAATACATTTGGGATTGAAGTCAGGGAGCTTTGACGCGGGCTTCCAGCCCGCCGACGATTCTGTTCAACCCGCACCCGGGGTCGCGTATTGCTTGACCCCGGGCTTCTGGATTGGATTACTCCGCCGGGGTGGGGGCTTCGGGGCGGCGCCCCGGGACAATTCGAAAGCCCAGGGGCAACCGAAGGGCGACCCTGGGTCAATCGAAAAACAACATTCGCCGGGCTGGAAGCCCGCCCCAAAAACGACGGCAAACCATAACGGCACGGACATGTGCAGTTCAATCCGTTCTGAACGCTGGCGCAATGCCGCATGAAACATGCCCGGCGAACTGTAGAAAGGAGCGCCGGGCAAGGGTTCCCGCACGCCTCGGAACCAAAACCGGAACTTTCAGATGGCGACAATCCCGGAGTTTCAGATGAGCGGCGACACAGCACCGAGTTCGGAGATAAATCAACCGCCTGACCTCTCAACTGGCACTCGAAAATTCTGTAAAAATCTTCCACAAAGTCAGTTGCAGTGGCTTAGCCGCAATCCCCCCACCTCCTCGATTCTGGAACGCCCCATCCTGAGGCTCGACGTGCGGGCGTCTGTTCGCCGCCATCCAGCACACCGTCCCACTCTCCGTCATCATAAGCGAGCAGATCGACCGAATGCGCCAGTGAGCCGGCAACCGGGTCAGACCCGCCGTCCTTCATCTTCAATCCCGCCGCCAGGCGGGCATCCCGAGCGCAGCGAGGGTACCCTTTAAAAAGATTATCTGTAAAAGGAAAATACACCATGAAAGCGACTCTCCCATTAAGATTCTCACCGAGCGGGGTAAAGCGTATCCATCAAGGAATGCTTCTCGCGATGGCCATGGCAGTGATAGCTATCAGTGCCAGGGGCGCAATGGTCGACGTCGGAACAGCGGGGAACTATGTAATCCTCGCTAAAACAGCAATTACAACCACAACAGGCACCAGCATCGTTGGGGATATTGGCTTGAGCCCGGCTGCCGCAAGTGACACAGAAGGGTTTGGTTTAACAATGGATCCCTCAGGCCAGTTCTCGACATCATCTCTGGTGACAGGAAGGGTGTTCGCGGCTGACTACGCAGATCCAACGCCCACCAGGCTCACCACGGCTATTTCCGACATGGAAGCAGCCTATACAGACGCCGCCACACGTCCAGACCCCGATTTTCTGGATCTAGAGAGCGGAAATCTTAACGGGGAGACCCTTGCCCCCGGGCTGTACAAATGGGCCAGCAATGTGACAATCACGGATTCAATTACGATCAGCGGTGATTCGAGTGACGTCTGGATTTTCCAAATAGACAAACGCCTCAATTTGGCGAGTGGCGCCAACATTATTCTCAGTGGCGGCGCGCGGGCCGAGAACATTTTCTGGCAAACCGCCGAGGGAGCGACACTGGGAACGACCTCACACTTCGAGGGAATCTTGCTGACGTACACAGATATCGCCGTCCAGACCGGCGCATCGGTGAACGGCCATCTGTATGCACAGACCGCGGTAACCCTGCAGAGTAATACCATCATCCCGGAACCGGCCAGCCTGCTTCTGCTCGGTCTGGCCGGGCTACTTTTGATGAAGCGGCGGCGGGTCTGAGACTCGGTGTTGAATAAGAAGCCCGAACTGTTCGCCCGGTCCAATATCTCTGGACCGGGCGTTTTATTTCGGGGGGAGCTTACATCTTCCCCCTTCGGTCGCCGGTAAACTTTATAACCTTAGGAAAGTGAAGCGGAACCGGAGCAATCTGCCGGTTTTGGTGATATTTCATGACGAGGTGACAGCGGTCGGTCAAAACCAGCCACAAAGATGCTGGGCACCATTTCCGGACAACATGGTTCTGGTTCGTCTGCCGCCATACTCGCCCGAGCTGAACCCGGTAGAGCACCTTTGGGATGAGATTCGCGAAAAGTTATTTGCGAACCGGGTCTTCGACTCGATGGGCGCGGTGATCGCCCCAGGCAATGCTGGCGCTGGTCGAATGGGAGCTGTCGCCAGGATCGATTCAATCATTGTCGGCATGGCCTTGGATCTTTGCAATCATCTTGAAAGCAAAAAAGAATGAGTTACTTCACCGTGAAAAATCAACCGCGGCAACGGTTCCCCTCTACAGCAAGCTTAATGGCACCACTTGCATTTTTCCGAAAAATGCGCTGTTTGAGCACAGCCGGCAAGGATTTCTGAAATCACTTAACTTCCACTTCAAAGGTTATAGTATGCCTTTCTCCCGGCGGCAGAGGCAGGTCAATCCTGACCCGCAGATTGGTCACCCCGGCGCCCTTGCCGGCGGCATCTTCCCAGCTTGCCCCGCCGTCCAGTGAAACCTCGTATGCGACACTCGGATCAAGGCTGCTGGACTGGCTGTCGGCAACAAACCGGACATAGGCCGGAATCTGGTCGTAGATAATCACATTGGTCAGAGGCCCGTTGCTTTTATTGAAGAATTCTGTGGTGTATTCAAGAATTTCACCGGGTCTCACCTGGCCTGGCGGGTTCACGGACTTTATCAGGACGAGGTCACCGGCCACCACCCGGGTCACATCCACCACGCTCGAGGTGAGAGCTATGCCATGATCTCTGGCAATCGCAGTGACAGCGGTGACATCGACGGTATTGACGGGGGTCTCTGCTGGGGCGAAGATACGAAGCCGGAAAGTGGCCTGATCGGTGGCTCCGCCCGCCTCGTCAAGATCGATATAGTATTGATCATTCTCGATTGGCAACTGGCTGGGCGGCTCGTTCATGTCATAGAGAATATAGGTCCAGCCGTCATTGCCGGGGTTGATTTCGAGATAGAAACGATTGCCCCGCTCTCCGTAATTCTGCAAAACATGTTCATACCAGACGGTTGAGCCCGGCTCAATGGTTCCCGACCTGTCGGGACGCAGTTCAAACCGATCTTTCGGCTCGATCATGATAAAATCAACCTGAGTATCCGACAACTGCCCCGGCAAGTTGGTTGATTCGGCTCTAAACTCAAGGCGATAGGGGCTGGTCGATGTGGTATCGCCGGGATCGGCATCGAAGGAAGCGTCGCCAGGGATGAACACCCGGGCGATCAGCCATTGGAAATCGGCGGTTTGCGCGGAAGCGCGCACTAGTTCAGTATTGGAGACGGGGGACAGCTCGTCAGGGTCAAGCTTTCCGTTCTGATTATTGTCCCGATAGAACACCACCGACCAGCCGGACATGTCAACATTGTTGCCGGTCGTGATATCGACGCTTAAATTATAGGTGTCCGGAGCGCCGAAATTCGGGTCGGCATCGTTGATCGCGAACAAGGGGAAATCGACAAAGCTACCGGCGGCGGCGGTTCGAGTAACCGGAACTTCACTGATCGCGCCTTCGTCGTTATTGACCAGGCGCATGGCCGGCGCTTCAACCGACTCAATTATATTGACGGTTGTATCTTCCACCCCGGCAAACCTTACCGACTTGGCCTGGAGTTCAATCTCGACATCCGTCTCGGTCGCGCCATGCGGAATCCGGATGCGCACCTGGACATCGCGATACGCACCCGGCGCCAGCGGGCCGGTATCCGGAATGCCGTCCACCCCGGTATCGGCCAACGGGCTGCCCCCGTCCAGGTTGAGAAACGAAAGCTGCCAGCCTGCGGGCAAACCGCCGGCGACGGTCAGGTTATAGGTATCCTCGACCGTGCCGGTATTCCGCACACGGTTGACAAAGTAGACTTCGCTACCGGCTTGCGCGGTTTCGATGGTCTGCTGGTCCGCAGTGCCGTCCGGCATCAAGACCAGCGGGTGCTGGGGAATAGTTTCGCCGCCGGTGTCGCCGTCCAAGTCATATATTTCGACCCCTCCTTGCGGGACAACTTCAATATCAACCCGCACCTCGTTGGATCGCACCTGGTCTTCAGTGGCGCCCGTATCATTGTAGCGGACAAATCCGGTATTGACCAAGGTTTGCGGTTCGGCCTCTATCGGCACCTCGACCGTGAACTCCAGAGTCATAGAGCTCTCAGGTTCAAGTTCATAGTGGTCTGTACCGTTGCTGAGGATGTAGCCGACGACCGTAACAGTCCCCGGAACCGCGCTGACATCAGTGAACCAAGCCCAGTCGGCGGGATCGTCGCTGTTCGGGTCAGGAGCGACTTGGGCGGAATAGACAACCGTTCCGGTGGCTGCGGGCTGCGTGGTCGAGCCAACTGGCGGCGTTGCGCCATCCTTTAGTCCGAAGACCGTGCCGTCCAAGCCGGTCGGCAGAACATCGAACAGCAATGTCCCCCGATAATTGTCTGTACCGCCATCGACACTGTAGGCTTTCTCGGCCGGGGCGCTAATATCGCCTTGATTAACCGCCTGAATTGTATAGGCAATGCTTTCCCCAGCCAGGACATTGGTTTTATCGGCCGCCTTGACAACGGTCATGACGGCGGTGTCGGCCACGATTTCGACGCGCGAGATATTGCCCTGATCGTCCCTGGCATCCGGGTCGTTGACCGAGGTGGCGTTGACTCCGATATGCACCATGTCTCCTGCCGTCGCCGTGGCGGGCACCACAAACACCACCAGCAGATTGGCGAACTCATCCGGCTCATATTCCCGCCCCAAACCGGGGCCGCTGATTTCCCCGGGCTGCAGAATGCCGTCCTGATTTTGATCCTGCCAGGTGGCAGCCAGAATATCACCGGGGTCGACCGTACCGTTGCCGGCCAAATCGTTATAGATTCTGAAGCCGACCGATCCATCCGGCAGGCGCGGCAGAAAATCGCTGTTTAAATGATCGAAGACCGGTTGCAGAGTGGCACTGTCAAGAGCGTTGCCCTGATTCTGCAGGAGATATGGCAGCGCCACCTGGCGACCGGCCACAGCGCGATAGGTTTGCCCGGGCTGATCCGGATAGGGCTCGGCGCCGCTGCCGCCATCCGGCAACACTTCGATTGCGTAAACCTCGCCCACAATCATCACCACCTCATTCGAGGTTGCCGAAAGTCGGTCTCCCGCCAGGTTTGCGAACTCCATGGCGGCCTGATTGCGAATTATCGTGCCGGCCGGGGTTTTGCGGTTCGACGCCGATGCGACAGATACCAGGACAAAGGAGACAACAAGCAGAGCCCTCCACCTTGTGCCTAAGCGGGCTGAATGGGAAAACAAAGGTTGATGTTCAGGCAATTCTTTCATGGTTGCATCACATGGCCTTTGGAGTTTGTGGGTTTTCTTTGGTGGCCGGACATTGCGCGTGTCATATAGATCATGGTTCCACAATCCGTCGAGACTGTTTTATTGTGCTTTGTGTTATGTTGTCCGGGATAATCGGGATGCGTCAACCCGGTCTTTGCCGCGCAACCTTTCGGGTTGCTATCTGATCTCAATCCTGAAAATCACCTGCTTTTCAATGCCCGGCTCCAGCTCGCCGCCGTTGCCCTGATATTCCCAGCGCAGACTGGCAACCTGGGACGCAGCCGGCTCAACGCCTTGATAAGTCGCTCCACCGTCGGTGCTGTAGGCTATTGTCAGCTCGCCACCGCCATCGGTGGCTGAGCCGGCAACATACGAGGAATGGCTGGGGATGACATCGAAGAGAACCACTTCCCTGAGATTCTGAGTGCCAATATTGATAAACCGCAGACGCTGATAAACCTGCTGCCCCGGCTTGACTTCGAGACTGCTGAAATAGTTTGTTCCGTCCAGGCTCGCCTCTTTGACGATCCGCACCTGCCCCTCTTGAACCACAGTGGTATCGGTGACCACACCCTGGTTGCCTTTGGTGTCCTCAGCCGTGACCTGGAGTATGTCAACCGTGAAAGGCGGGGTTCCCTGCGGCACCTGAGCCCGCATAATGATCTCCACCTGATTGCTGTCAGTGGCATGCCCGGTGCCCGGCACTTGCAGGGAGCCGCCGCTGGTCAAAGGTGAGCCGACCGGATTGCCGTCGCCGTCGCCCAGGTACAGCAACCATTCCCAGCCGGCCGACGCCGCAGGCCAGG
>SLSR01000155.1 GCA_007130365.1 Lentisphaeria bacterium | reverse complement strand
CTACGTGTCGACGATCGCGCCCGAGCGGTATGACGCGCTGTTGTTCATTCGTCGCAGCGGGGCGGTCGAGCCGCTGCATCGGAACCGATAGACCGCAAGTTTGCGGGTCGACGATGCGGAAGCTGCGGCGGCATTGGGGAAAGATACAGTTTTAGCAACATTAGGGAAAGAGAGACTATGGATCAACGTCGAGATTTACGGGTAAAGGATGAGACCACCCTTTCCATAACCTATTCCTCGCCGGCCGGCGAGCGCAAGAATTTGCAGGTTCTCAGCAAGGACATATCGACCGGCGGTTTGCAGGTGCGGACTCCCGATTTCGTCGCGGTCGGCACCCGGCTGAATCTGGAAATGGTATTGCGGAGCCCGCAAAGACTGGTTGAGTTGCTCGGGGTAGTGCGCTGGATTCGCGAAGCCAGCGGTGTGGCCATGTACGAAGACGGCATTCAGTTTGAAAACGGGCAGGCGGATGCGCTGGCCGCGCTCGCACAATACGTAACAGACAAAAGTTCGGCTCGGTCAAAGACATAGACATAAGGAAACGTAAAGCAATGAGCGAGAATGTCTCAAGGATAAGGCAGCGGGAATTGGTCGCCATAATGGCCCGCAGTCTGGTTCTGATGCTAAACACAGCCAAGCTCTACAATCGCGAGCACCCGGTCTTCCGGCGCTCGATTACCGATCGCGAATCGGATTTTCAGGCGGCTCTTGCGGCCTGCGGCGGCAAGGTTTCGCTTCACTTCAAGAACGAGTCGATCTTCTTTCAGGACACGGTGCTCGAACCGGGAAATCAGTTGTTCAAGCGCCTGGCCCGCGCCATGCTGCTCAAGGGCGTTGGCGGCATTTCATGGCACAGTCCGTTGCAGACTTCCGAGCTGGTCGACTTTATCGAGATCGTCAACCGCGAATTGGAGCGCAGCGTTGACTCCCTGCAGATTCTGCTGGATCGGCGGGGGGTCGGGAATATTCGCGAGGAGGCGGTCAAGACGGTGGCGGCCGACCAGGTGGTCGCGGATCCCGGAAAGTCTCTGGAGAAGGAGCCGGCGAAGGCGGTTGCGAAGCCCGTGAAAAAGCCTGAAGCGTCGGTTTTCGAGCTGGATCTGGATGCGGTGCCGATCGAGGATGCGACATCGCTGAGCGATCTATTCGAAACCGATTCTGAACCTGAACCCGAACCGGGTTCCGAGCCCGCCCCGCCGCCGGTTCAGGAAAAGACGGAATGCGATTTCGCCCTCTCGCAACTGCGAATCTGCTGCCACGACATTCTGGACGAATACGACAACAAGGCGATCAGCAAGCAGGAGGCTGTCGACTCCCTGGCCTATGAGTTCAACGAGCGGTTTGAGGAAAGAGTCGAGGAAGTCCGGCGCGAGACCGCGATCAAGATTCAGCGCCTGGAAAACATCAAGGACATGGTGATGGAAGAGCTGGAGCAGCACGGCCTGGCGGCGGTCGTGGCGACTCGCGAACTGGAGGTGTTGAGCATGAATCGTACGGCGCGCGAAATGCTCGGCGGGATCGACCGGCTGCCCGAGGGTAGCCCTCTGGCTGCCTTTGTGCGTTCCGGCCGGGAAAAGCAGATTGTCAGGATCAGGGGAGTCAGTCGGCGGGCGCACATGATAATCTCCAGCCAGCAGGGCGACGACGGCGCGATTCTGGTTTGTCTCGAATCGTGCGAAAATGAATGAAATAGTCGCGCATAGTCCATTTTTCATCAATAATTAATCCAGGCCAGTCTCAATATGTCTGATCAGAATCTTCCCATAGTCGCCATAATCGGCCGGCCCAATGTCGGCAAGTCCTCCCTGTTCAATCGAATGGTGGGGCGGCGGGTGTCGATCGTCCATTCGGAAAGCGGCGTGACCCGCGACCGGGTGGTCTGTTCGGTGCGCCTGGCCGACCGTCATTTTGTCTTGGTCGACACTGGCGGCCTGGGGGTGTTTTCCAACGACGGCGGAGTGTCGGTTTTCGATCAACTGATCAGGTCTCAGGTCGAGGCGGTAATCCAGGAGGCGGATTGCCTGATCTGGGTGGTCGACAGTGTGGAGGGAATGACTCCGCTGGATCGGGAAATCGAACGGCTTCTGCGCGAGGCCGGAGATCGGAAGGTGATTGTCGCAGCCAACAAGGCCGACAATGACCGGGTGGCGGAAGCGGCGATCAATGAGTTTTCCACTTTGCCCTTTGCCGAAGTCATTCCAGTTTCCTGTTCGCATGGCCGGGGGCTTGGCCGGCTGGCGGAACAATTGTCGGGCAAGTTGCCGGCCGCGGCCGCCGAAGGGTTTGCCGAGACCGGACTCAAGCTGGCGGTGGTCGGCCGACCCAATGTCGGCAAGTCGTCGCTGGTCAATGCCCTGCTCGGCGAACCGCGGGTGCTGGTCAGTGAAGTCGCCGGCACCACCCGTGACGCGGTCGACATTCCGATCGAGATTTCCGACGGTCGGGAGCGCGCGCCCTTTGTCCTGATCGACACGGCCGGCCTGCGCCAGCGCCGTCGGGTCGACTCGGCGGTCGAGCTGTTCAGTGTCATGCGGGCGGAAAACGCGATCAAGCGCAGCGATATAGTGATCCTGATGCTCGACGGCACCGAGGTCGGCTCTGCTCAGGATCGGCGGGTTGCCCGGATAATCCAGCAGCAGCGGAAGCCCTGCATTATCGTCGCCAACAAGTGGGACATTGCCGGCAAGACCCTTAAGTTGAAACGCCTGCGGGAGGAGGTGGAGCATTCCATGCCGTTTATGCAGCACGCCCCGGTGATCGGAGCCTGCGCCATCAGTGGCTATAATCTGCGGGAGTTGCTGCAGCAGTTGTTTGAGTTGCGCGAGCAGATGCGAATAAAAGTGCCGACTTCCCTGCTCAATCAGTTTCTGCAGGACGCGGTCGCCCGCACCCCGCCGCCGGCCGAAGGCACGCGCCGGCTTAAGCTTTTCTATGCCACCATGGTCGAAAACCCACCGCCGCGCTTTCTTCTCTTTGTCAACGACCCCAGGCTGTGCCGGGCCAATTATCGGCAGTTCCTGGAAAATCAGTTGCAGGCCGCCTTTTTCCCGAAGAGCGGTCTGCCGGTGCTGGTCGAGATGAAGGCGCGTCGTCCCAGTCATTCGCCGCCGGGTCGGGCCGCCGCGCCTGAGCGCAAGGGCGGGGGACGGCGGCAGCCGGCGTCGCCAGTCAGGCCAAACAGGACGGCAGGCAAAAAGACAACGGGCAGGTCGCGGCAGGCATGATTGATTTCCAGTCGGTTTGCAAGTCCTTTGGCAGTCAGGAAATTTTGCGCGACGTTTCGTTTCGCGTAAATCCCGGGGAGCATGTCGGGGTAGCCGGGCCGAACGGCGCCGGCAAAAGCACCATATTCAAAATGCTGACCGGCGAGATGTCTCCGGACAGCGGCACCATTTCCCTGCCCGGCCAGTTGCGCATCGGCCATCTTCACCAACAGTTGCAGGGACGCGAGATCGACGGGTCTTTGCTTGGCTATGCTGAAAACGCCGGCGGCGAGCTGGCTTTGATCGAAGAGCAGATCGACCGACTGGAGAGGCGGCTGGCGGCGGCTGGCGCCTCCCCCGACCCCGACGACCTGCGGCGACTGGGCGATTTGCAGACCCGCTTTGAGCAGCTTGGCGGCTACCTGATCCGCAGCCGGGCCGAGGCGGCGCTCTCCGGACTCGGCTTTGCGGCCGAACAGTTTCATCGGCCGTTTTCGGAGTTCAGCGGCGGCTGGCAGATGCGGGGCGAACTGGCGCGGGTGCTGACGGCCGAGCCGGATGTGCTGCTGCTCGACGAACCGACCAACTATCTCGATGTCGGCGCGGTCGAATGGCTGCGCGGCTACCTGCGCGGATTCAAGGGCATTATGCTGCTGATTTCGCACGACCGCTATCTGCTGAACTCGCTTACCTCGGTCACTCTCGAAGTGGCCAATGCAATGGTCG
>SLSR01000224.1 GCA_007130365.1 Lentisphaeria bacterium | reverse complement strand
GGGGGGGGGGCGGGAAGTGACCTTTCGCCTGCCGTTGCAGGGCGGCGAGGCGGCGCGCCGCTGGCAGTCGGTGGGGCATGAGCGCCCCTGGCACCAGTTGACTGGCGGGCAGTTGGTCGAGGTCGGGTTCAGGCTTGAACCGCCGTCGCTGGCAGCCGAATATCGGGGAACGGTCGAGCTGCGGGCGGCACGCCTGTGGCGCGGGGCGAACGGCTTGACTGCGCCGACCATTGAAGATGTGCGGTTGCTGCCGACCGCGCCAAGGGTCGGCGAGATGGTCGAGCTGCGGATGTCGGTCGAGGCGGTGTACGGCAACCCATTCGACCGCGAGGAGATCGCGGTCGACGCCGAATTTGTCCGGCCCGACGGTGAGCGTGAACAGGTGGCGGGGTTCTACTACGAGGGGTTCCTGGCCGAGCCGGTGCGGCCGCGGGAGCGTTTGATCCCGCACGGTGCGCCGGAGTTTCGTGTGCGCTACCGGCCGCGCGTGGCGGGCGAGCATCGGATCGAGGTGGCGGTCGCGACTGCGGCCGGGACTGCGCGAGTGCCGGCTTTCGAGTTCGAAGTGTTGCCGGCGGCCGATGATTTTTCTGGATTCGTGCGGGTCGACCCCGAGCATCCTCTGCACTTGTCCTACGACTCCGGAGAGGTGTTCGAGGGCATTGGACTGAATATTCGCACGCCGGACGACCAGCGCTATCTGCGGATGAAGCCCGCATCCGACTGGCGCGACGAGGGGCTTGGCATCTATCGCCGGATGTTTCCCCGGCTGGCGGCGGCCGGGGTCAACGTGGTTGAAGTCTGGATGTCCTCCTGGTGGCTGGCTCTGGAATGGATCAACGATGCTCCCGGCTATCACGGGGTCGGCCACTTCAATCCCTATCGCGCCTGGAAGCTCGACGAGCTGTTCGAGCTGGCGGAGAGTCACGGCATCCATCTGATCCTGGTCTTGAACAATCATGGCAAGTTCAGTTCATGGGTCGATCGGGAATGGGAGCGCAATCCGTACAACGTGGCGAACGGCGGCTTTCTTGATTCGCCCGACGACTATTTTTCCGATCCAAGAGCCCGGGAGTCCTTCAAGCGCACGGTCGACTATATTGTGGCGCGCTGGGGGCATTCGCCCAATCTCCTGGCCTGGAAACTGTTTTCGGAGATTGATTTGACTGGAACCTCGAGACGCACCTATCAGATGCCGCCGATGCGCGAATGGCACCGTGAGATGTCGGAGTACGTGAAAAGCGCAGATCCCTACCGGCACATTGTGACTACGCACTGGAGCAGCAACTACACCCGGATCAACGAGCCGGTCGCGCGCCTGCCCGAGATCGACATCCTGGGCACGGACGCCTATCATCAGGAGACCGCGCAGGTATTGCAATATTTCGCGGGCACCGCCGCCTTCGGGGAACAGATAGGCAAGCCGACGGTGATCACCGAGTTCGGCGGGCCGCCCCAGGGTGACGCGATCGGGGTTCTGCGGAAGCAGTTGCGTCTGGGGCTGTGGCAGGGGTATTTCCTCAATGCCGCAATCGTTCCCATGCTGTGGTGGTTCGGGTTTGTGGACGAGCATGACATGTACGGTGATTTCGCGGCTCTGGCCGCCTTTCGGGATGGCGAGGATCGCCGCGGGATGAGGCGGGACAGCCTGATTTTTCCGAATGAGAGGCTGGAGATTATGACCTTGTCCGGCACTCGCCGTGTGCTGGCCTGGGGCTTTGACCGGGAATATTATCTGTCGCGTCACGAGAATCAGGTTCCGCGGCGCATCGAGGATTTTTCCTTTGTTCTGGCCGACCTTCCGGCCGGGGTCTATCGTCTGGAGTTCTGGAATTGCGGGCAGGAGCAACCGGTCGGCGAGCGCGGTCTGACGGTGGCGGAGGGCGACGGCGAAGTAGTGATTGAAGTGCCGGCCTTCGAACGCGACTTTGCCTTGAAGGTCGTGCCGGAGGAGTCGCAATGAATAAAACCGGCCAGATCCGGGATTGTCTGCGCTCGGTGATTCATGGGCGGCCGGAGGTCGTCGATCTGATCCTGGTCGCCCTGTGCTCGAACGGGCATGTCCTGATCGAGGATGTGCCGGGAGTCGGCAAGACCACGCTGGCCAAAGGCCTGGCCCGACTTCTCGACGGCGCCTTTCACCGTATTCAGTTCACCCCCGACCTGCTGCCGACCGACATTCTCGGCGGCATGATCTATTCCCCGAAGAGCGGCGAGTTTTCCTTTCGGCAGGGGGCGGTCTTCTGCAATGTATTGCTGGCCGACGAGATCAACCGGGCGTCGCCGCGCACGCAGGCCGCCCTGCTCGAGGCGATGAACGAGCGGCAGGTCACGATCGAGGGGGTCACCTATCCGCTGCCCGAACCGTTTATCGTGATCGCCACTCAGAATCCGATCGAGCACCATGGCACCTATCCGCTGCCGGAAGCCGAACTTGATCGGTTTTCGATGCAGATGAAGATCGGCTATCCGGAGGCGGCGCAGGAGGTGGCGATGGTGCTCGGGCAGCGCGAGCGTCATCCGATCGACGATTTGCGGCCGGTGGCGAGCGCTGCCGAGATTGTCGAGATTCAGAAACAGGTCAGGCAGGTGGCGGTCGATCTTTCGGTGGTCGAGTATATGGCCGATTTGGTGCGCCGCACCCGCCAGGAACCGCGTTTGCAGCTCGGGGGCAGTCCGCGCGCCACTTTGATCCTCTATCGGACAGCGCAGGCTCTGGCCTATTTGCGCGCTCGGGACTATGTGGTTCCCGACGACGTCAAGGAATTGTTCGTGCCGGTGCTCGCCCATCGCGTGATGCTCGACACCAAAACCCGGTATTCCGGAGTGGCGGCGGCGGAAGTGGTGGAAGCGGTGCTTGATCAGGTGGCGGTGCCGGTGTAGCCTGACTAATTCCAGAACACCTTGCCCCCGGGCGCGAGCCTGCGGGGAAAGGCGAGGTTCTGCGGTTTTCTGATTCTGAATCTCTCGGCGACGAACTTGCCAGTCAGGCATGCGCTTGCGGTGGAGGCATGATGGTCTCGAGCTACGGAAGCTCGGCGCAGAGCGGGCATTGGGGATGGCGGCGGAAGCGGACTTGCCGCATGGTCATGGTCAAGCCGTCGAAGATCAGCAGGCGGCCGGTCAGCGGTTCGCCGGTTTCGAGGATGATCTTGATTGCCTCCAGTGCCTGCAGCGAGCCCAGTATGCCGGCGATTGCGCCCACCATGCCGCGGTCGCGACAGTCGACGGTTGGAGTCGCGGTTGGCGGGTTTTCGAACAGGCAGCGCAAACAGGCGGTGCGGCCGGGGCGCACGGTCATGGTTTGTCCGCGGAATCCGCTGACCCCGGCATGGCTGTAGGGCAGACCCAGGCGATGACAAGCTTCTGCGATCAGGAATTTGCTTTCCGGATTGTCGGTGGCGTCGATCGCGAAATCCGCTTGCGCCAGCAGGCTGTTGGCGTTGTCTTGATTCAGGCGCTGCTGGTGCAGGGTCAGGCGCAGTCGGGGATTGAGCCGCCGCAGGGCGGCGTCGGCCGATTGTGTTTTGGCGGTTTCAAGGTCGCTCTCGCCGTGCAGGATCTGCCGTTGCAGGTTGCTGGGGGCGACCCGGTCGTCGTCGATCAGGGTCAGGTTCGCAACTCCGGCGGCCGCCAGGTAGAGGGCGGCCGGCGACCCGAGGCCGCCGAGGCCGACGATCGCGACTCGCGCCTGTTGCAGCCGCTCCTGGCCGCGCGGCCCGATCTCGGGCAGCACGATCTGCCGACTGTAGGTAAGCAGGTCGCGATCGGTCAACATTGCGGATGATCCTTGCGCCCGGGTTCAATAGCGATAATGATCCGATTTATACGGACCATCGACCGGTATGCCGATGTATTTGGCCTGCTCCTCGGTCAGTCGAGTCAGCCGGACTCCGAGTTTTTCCAGGTGCAGCCGAGCCACCTCTTCGTCGAGGTGCTTGGGCAGGCAATAGACGCCGATCTCGTACTGGTGGTTCCACAGTTCGATCTGAGCCAGGGTTTGGTTGGTGAAGGAATTGCTCATCACGAAGCTGGGGTGGCCGGTGGCGCAACCCAGGTTGACCAGGCGGCCGTCGGCCAGCAGGATGATCGAGTGGCCGTCGGGGAAGACATACTTGTCGACCTGCGGCTTGATGTGGAGATGTTCGACCCCCGGTTGCTTTTTCAGCTTGGCAACTTCGATTTCATTGTCGAAGTGGCCGATGTTGCAGACGATCGCCTGGTCGCGCATGCGTGACATGTGGTCGGCGGTGATCACATCCCGGTTGCCGGTGGCGGTGACGAAGATCTCCGCCTTCTCCACCACATCCTCCAGGCGCACGACCTCGAATCCCTCCATCGCCGCCTGCAGGGCGCAGATCGGATCGATCTCGGTGACCACGACGCGGGCGCCGAATCCGCGCAGCGACTGGGCCGAGCCCTTGCCGACGTCGCCGTAGCCGCAGACCACGCAAAGTTTGCCGGCCATCATCACGTCGGTGGCGCGCTTGATGCCGTCGGCCAGAGATTCGCGGCAGCCGTACAGGTTGTCGAACTTCGACTTGGTCACCGAATCATTGACATTGATCGCCGGCACCAGCAAGGCGCCTTCCTTCTTCATCTGGTACAGGCGGTTGACTCCGGTTGTGGTTTCTTCCGAGACCCCCTTCCATTCCTTGGCCAGGCGCTGCCAGAAACCGGCATCCTGTTCGAGAGTGCGCCGAAGAATGGCGCCGAGGCACTGCTCATCCTCGCTGTCGGCCAGATGGTTCAGACTCTCGGGATTTTTCTCGGCCTGATAGCCGAGGTGGATCATCAGGGTGGCGTCGCCGCCGTCGTCGACGATCAGGTTGGGGCCTTTGCCGCCGGGGAAGCGCAGAGCCTGCAGGGTGCATTCCCAGTAGTCGGCCAGGGTTTCGCCTTTCCAGGCGAAAACCGGGACGCCGACGGCGGCGATCGCCGCCGCCGCATGATCCTGGGTGGAGAATATGTTGCAGGACGCCCAGCGCACTTCGGCGCCGAGGGCGACCAGGGTTTCGATCAGCACCGCGGTTTGAATTGTCATGTGCAGGCTGCCGCTGATTCGGGCGCCTTGCAGCGGCTGCTGGCGGCCGTAGGTTTCGCGCAGCGAGACCAGGCCGGGCATTTCCTTTTCGGCAATGTCGATTTCCTTGCGGCCGAATTCGGCCAGCTCCGGATTGGCAATCCAGTAGTTTTCCGTCTTCACGATGTTCATGGAGATAGTTCCTTTGCATTTTTGGCCACGGCTCTGACGCCTGCCGTCGTTTTTGGTGCGGGCCTCCAGCCCGCCCATGATTCTGTTCAACCCGTGCCTGGGGTCGCGCTTCGCTTGACCCCAGGCCTTTGGGTTGGCACACCCCGTCGGGGTGTGGTCTTCGGGGCTACGCCCCGATACAATTCGAAAGCCCAGGGGCAACCGAAGGGCGACCCTGAGTCAATCGAAAAACAACATTGGGCGGGCTGAAAGTCCGCCCCAAAACTCCTTGGTAAATATCAGGGACTTGCCCTTTTCCAAAATCCCCGCTCACTTGGCAAAGTCGGGGTCGAGTTTGAAGTCCCGGCGAATTTGCTTCCAGGTCTGCTCCGCCAGTACGGCTCCGGTGGTCTGCACCACTTCGGCGCCGAGTCGGGCTCCGAGGGCGCCTGCCTGGGCCAGTGGAAAGTGGTTGACGACACCGTAGAGGAAACCGGCGGCCCACAGGTCGCCGGCACCGGTGGTGTCGACCGCGGTCGCGCGCCGGGCTGGAATCCTTTGCATTTCGTCTGCCCGTCGCAGCAGAGCGCCGTCGGCGCCCAGCTTGACGGCGGCCAGCGGGCAGACTTCCGCCAGCTTGCGCAGCCCCGCTTCCGGGTTGCGGTTTCCGCAGTAGGCCATGGCTTCGTCCTGATTGGCGAAGACCATGTCGACGTATTGGTGCAGCAGGTCGGGCAGCAGGTCGCGGGCGCCGTCCACGACTTCGGGGGCTCCGAGGTCGAGGCTGACCTGGCAATTGGCCTGGCGGGCTCGCCGCAGGATTTGGGTCAGCAGTTCGCGGTTGAACAGCAGGTAGCCCTCGAGATGCAGGTGGCTGTAGCCCCGCAGGTCTTCGGCTGTGATCTCCTCCGGCCGCATGGTCGCCGAGGCGCCGAGAAAGGTGCGCATGGTGCGCTGGCTGTCCGGCGTGATCAGCGACAGGCAGGAGCCGGTGGGAATGTCGTCGATTTGTTTGCAGGCGGCGGTGTCGACCCCGGCGGCGCGGAATTGCCGCAGGTAGAAGTCGCCGGTCTGGTCGTCGCCGATCTTGGCCAGGATGCCGGCCGAACCGCCGAGTCGGGCAAAGGCCATGACGGTGTTGGCCGCCGAACCGCCGGGCGCCTGAACCGGCGGTTGCGGGAGGCGGTCGAGGATGTCCTGCATGCGGGGGAACTCGATCAGTTCCATGCCGCCCTTGGCGCCGTCGATGGAGTCCAGGAACTGTTCCGGGACATGCGCCAGGCGGTCCAGCAGTCCGGCTCCGATGCCGAGTAGTCTGGCCATGTTCTCAGCCTTTTTCCGCATGTTCGCGGAGAGTTTGCGCCTTGTCGGTCTGCTCCCAGGGGAACTGGGGGCGTCCGAAGTGGCCGTAGGCGGCGGTCTCGCAATAGCTCCAGCCGTCTTTGCCGGGACTCTTCAGGCCGAGATTGCGGATAATGGCGGCCGGGCGGAAATCGAAGACGCCGCTTTCCTCAAGCAGGTATTGCAGCCGCTCTTCGCTGATCTTGCCGGTGGCGTAGGTGTCGATATTGATGCTCAGGGGATGCGCCACCCCGATCGCGTAGGCGACTTGGATCTCGCACTTGTCGGCGAGTCCGGCGGCGACCACATTCTTGGCCACGTAGCGGGCTTTGTAGGCGGCCGAGCGGTCGACTTTGGAAGGGTCCTTGCCGGAAAAGGCGCCGCCGCCGTGGCAGCCGACCCCGCCGTAGGTGTCGACAATGATCTTGCGTCCGGTCAGGCCGGTGTCGCCGTTCGGGCCGCCGACCACGAAGCGGCCGGTCGGATTGACATAGTAGTTGACGGCGTCGGTCATGAATTCGTCGGGAATCACGTCGGCCGCGACTTGTCGAACCAGTGCTTCGAGCTGTTCGTCCTTCATGGCTGGATGGTGCTGGTGGGAGACCACGACGGTGTCGACTTTTACCGGGCGCCCGTTTTCATAGAGAAAGGAGACCTGGCTTTTCGAGTCGGGGCGGAGAAACCAGTAGGTTTTCGGATCGTCGTGGCGCAGTCGCGCCATGCGTTCGACCAGGCGGTGGGCGTACAGAATGGGAGCCGGCATCAGCTCTTCGGTCTCGTTGCTGGCGTAGCCGAACATCATGCCCTGGTCGCCGGCACCCTGCTCGGCGAACTTGCCGACCCCTTCGCTGACCCCTTGCGAGATGTCCGGCGACTGGGGATGGAGGGCGAGCATGATCTTGCAGGTGTCGGCCGAGAAGCCGATCTCACCGTCCGTGTAGCCAACCTTGCGGATGGTTTCGCGCACCACTTCCTCCCAGTTGACCTTGGCGCGGGTGGTGATTTCTCCCGAAACCATGACGAAGTCGGTGGTCACCAGGGTTTCGCAGGCGACCCGGCTGTCGGCATCCTGTTCGAGGCAGGCGTCGAGAACGGCGTCCGAGATTTGATCGGAGAGCTTGTCCGGGTGTCCTTCGGAGACCGATTCGGAAGTGTAGATATGGCGCTGGTTGATCTTGCTCATGTTCGTGCTTTCCCTTGCTTATATTTTTGATCCGGCAAATTCCGCGGGGTTGGCCGCGTATTCATGTGAATATGCAGATAAACTAATGGACAATTCCCGGATGGCAAGCGGAAAGCCAATTTTCGGCTCTGGCACTGTCGGTGAGATAGGCGAAGGCGGCGTCGGCGCTCATCTCCTCCAGCCTGCCGAGGATGTCTTCGGGGGGAGCCGGCAGACGGCCGACGGCGGCAAAGAAGTCGTTGCGTCGGCGTCGGTCGGGGAATTGTTCGGCGGCGGCCTGGTCGGTATAGGAAAAATCGGCGAAGCGCAGCATTCGGGTATGACCGACCAGGACTTGAGCGCCGCGGAGAAAGGAGGGCGCGACTTTTCGCATCGGTTCGGCCTCGAAGTCGTCGACGAATCGCTGTCCGGCCTTGTTCATCTCGGTGCCGACCATAATCGGCAGTTCAAGGCGGTCGGCCGTTTCGGTATATCGGTACAGTTGCTTGACTTTTTCGGCGCGCGTTTCCGGATCCCGGTAGTTCCAGTTGCGGTCGGGAATGATGTTGACGGCGGCCACGCCCTTGGCCATCAGGCATTCGAGCTGGGTTTTGGGGTCGCTTTCGCCGGGGCTGGCGCCGTCGAGCCAGGCGCTGGTCGGGATGGCCCGGCAGTCGAGGATCATTTTGACTACCCGGTCGAGCGGCGGAAAGCTGTCGGGCGTGGGCTGTCGATAGCCGAGGCCGCCGCTTTTCATCATTTTGCCGCGGAGAAAGTCGAGGAAGCCGTTTTTGTCGTGGATTTTCCTTTGCAGCTCGTCCGGGTCGGCTCCGAGTTCGTCCGCCCACCAGGCGGCGGCCTTTTCCGGGTCTTGTGGGTGGCAGAGCAGGGCTTTGTCGAAATAGGCCTGCACGATATGACGTTCGGTGGCGTTGCCGGAGGGGGTCAGGGGTTGCACATCTCTTTCATAGTTCAGTTCAAGCTGGTCGAGCTGTCGGTTGATGCGCTCGATCAGCTCCCGGTTGCGTTGGTGCGACTGTTCGAGCATTTTGGCGAAGAACTGTCCGCTGTCGCGGTTGGCGGGGGGTGGTTCGACAAAGCCGGCGCCCATGAAGTAGAAGACTCCGGGTTCTCCGGGCGAATTGATTTCGCGGTCGCCGTATTCCTCGAAGAAGACCCGGCTTTCGAAAGCGGCGGCGGCCCGCAGTCGCAACCGGTCGGTCGAGTCGAAAAACTCGTTCATGCCGTCAAGTGTGTCGAAGTCGCAAAGCCCGACGGCGTAGAGGCCGCGGCGCCGGGCTTCCCAGCTTAGGCGCGAGGGCGACCAGCCCTCGCCATTGAACGAGAAGAAGCTGTGCAGATGCAGGTTGACCCATGGTTTTTCGGTTGTTCCGGCGGGCGACTGCCGGTAGAGTTCGAGGAGCGCCGACTGGCGCTGCGGTGCCATGAAGGAATTAAGCTTTTCAATAAGGCTGGATTCTGAGTTCATGTCTTTACTCCCGTTATGCAGGTTTGGATTTGATGTTTGGGTGTTTCGTAGTTCCTGCCCCTATGAACTGTGTGCCACTGTGTTTACTTTAACCACGAAATACGCTGAACGCGCGAAAAGGGAGCAGGGGGGCATTTCAAACCACTGATCTTCACTAATCTACACTGAACCGGTGCGGAATGATTAAGCTCTCCCGCTGGTCGAGTTTAATCATTCCGCAGGTGTCATCCCTTCGGGAATTTTTTCTGCGTGATCTGCGTATTCTGTCTGCACTGCCAATTGGCGAAAAGTTTATTATACAGCGGCATGCCTTCCGCCTGTCTGCCGTGCCCGGCACAGGCAGGCCGCGCATCTGCACCACCGCTGAAATTTCACGGAATCAGGTGGCTGGCTACTGTCTGCGGTAAACTGGCTCTTTAGTCGTTAAGAATAGATGATTTGATGGGTGAATCCTACAATTGTTCCGACTCCGGCAAGACTCGCCAGAGCTGCCAGTTGCCGGGCCAGATTGTTTCGAGAACCAGCCAGGGCTGGCCGGCCCGGTGAATCTCGGCCAGAGGATGTCCCGGACTGTAGTATCGGCCGTTGTCGGGTGGGACAAGCAGGTAGAAGAAGTCTTCATCGCGGGCGTATTGGCGAATGGTCTGGGAGTCGAAGTCGAGACGGGCGACAAATCGTTCTTCGCGCAGATCGAGAAAGCGTGCCGGGGTTTGCAGGCCATGGATCATAATCCGAGTCTGCGGCGTGCGGCGGTCGATGGTGGCCAGGATTTCGAGGCGGTGCGGGGGTGGCGGCGCGTAGACTTCGGGTTCGGGAACAGGTTCGGCGGGGGCGAGGACACCAAGAATCATGACCATGGCGAGAAGGCAGGACTCGACCGGCAGCCAGGCGGGGTGCTGCCGGTTGGGGAGATGCGTGTCGGCAAAACTCCAGGCCGGGATGAGAAGTCCGGCCAACGCCAGCATGATGGCCAGCGCCGCCGCGCCTGCCGGATAGTACTCGATCGCATCGAGTCCGCCCCGCAGAAGAATGAGGGCGAGCAGTCCGCCGGCGACGGCGGCGGCCCATGGGCGGTGTTTTTGGTCGCGCATTTTGAGCAGGGCGACCAGCATTCCGCCGCCGGTCAGCCAGGAGAGCATGGCTGTTGGATGGAGAGTTTGGCGAGTCTGGGCAATGTCCTGGGCATAGGCCAGGTTGTGCAGGAGCCGCCGCATGAAGAAGCCGGGATCCCGCATGATCAGCCAGTTGGCGAGAAAGATCAGGGCGACGAAGTACAGGGCGGGCGCCCAGGCCAGCAGGTTGACCCCCCGGCATTCATCCGAAGGCAAGTTTGACCCGCGGGCTTGCGCGAGGATGCGAGTGGCGGCGGCGGCGAGCATGATCAGCCCGAGCAGAAAACCGGCCGGCCCCGCGAAGACAAGCAGTCCGCAGTTGACTCCGAGGAGAATGATGTCGCGCAGCGACTGGCTACGGCACCAAAGCACAAAATGGTAGAGGCCGCAGGCGGCGGGAACCACCATCGCCCAATTGGGATCGACCTGGTAGAGGATATGTCGGGTTTCGCGGTTGAAGAGCAGCAGAAAAAAGACGAGCAAACCGCTCGCTACCCGCCCGCGCAGGGTGGCGGGCAGGCGCAGGAAATAGAACAGCGCCCAGACCTGCGAGAAGGCGACCAGCAGGTGGCCGGGCGGCAGTCCCAGCCAGCCTCCGAGGCCGCGGGCGACAAACAGGGCAAGCGTGGCGAACGGAGGAAATTCGAACGACCCGACCAAGGCCTGGCGCCCCCAAATCTGGCCTTCGGTCAAGGAGTCGAGAATGGCCCGGTGAATCTCCAGGGCTTCGGTCTCGACAAAGGGCAGGCGCAGACGCCAGGCCGCGACCAGGGCGAGAAATCCGATCCAGGCCAAAATCGGCAGCCACGAGGGCTGATGCACATCTTCATGGCGATGAAAGGTTCCATACCAGATTCGGTTGCTCAGTTTGGACATTTTGGCGCTTGATTCCTGGCTTGGGGCGATGGCTGCGGTCAGTCCGAAAAGACTGGGTGGCGGCCCGGTTGCTATTGATTTTCAAAATGCTGCGTCTTTTCCCAATAGTGCGGATTGCGCAGCAATTGGATGAATCCCTTCCAGGCCGCGACGCTCATCAGCACCCAGTACAGGGGCATGAGCAGGCCGTAGATCGCCAGGTCGCCGCGTCCCCGGCGCACGCAGGCGATGCTGCTGGTGTAGGCGAACAGGAAGTTGCCGACGAACAGGCAGACCGCGCCCATCACGAAAATGGGGCCGGGAAAGAAGTCGCTGAGGGCGGTGCTGCGGCTGAATATCCAGTAGATGGCGAGCAGCCAGTAGAGCGGGTTGATCAGTTGCGAAAAGGCGCTGCCTCCGATCAGCAGGTGGAAGTGGATATTGTTGAAGATCCCGAGTCCGACGGTGGTTTTTCCTGGCTCCCGGACATGCACGGAATAGGTCTGGATATAGCCCTTGACCCAGCGCGAGCGTTGGCGGATCCAGTTGCCGAGTCGCGGGCAGGCCTGTTCCCAGGTGGTCGAGTCGAGGATGCGGGTGCGCCAGCCGTTGGCGAACAGGCGCAGTCCGAGATCGCAGTCTTCGGTTACGTTATACTCGTCCCACCCCCCCATCTGCCGCAGTACTTTCAGGCGAAAATGGTTGGAGGTGCCGCCCAGCGGGATCGGGGCTCGCAGGAAGTCGAGTCCGGGCAGGCAGAGGTCGAACCAGGTGGCGTATTCGGCGGTAAAGCAGCGGGTGAGGAAGTTTTGGCGAGGATTGTAGAAGTTCAGTTTGGCCTGAATGCAGGCCACGTTTGGCGCCACTCGCGTAAAGGCCACCGCCGCCTTTTTCAATTGATCGGGATCGGGTCGGTCTTCGGCGTCGAAGATAACCAGGTATTCGGCCTCGGAATCGTGCAGGCCGACATTGCAGGCTTTCGGCTTGGTGCGGGGGTAGGAGACCGGAACCGGAAAGATGACCAGCGGCTTTTGCAGGTCGAGACTTTTGGCGACGGCCATGGTTTCTTCGTCGTCCTCCTCGATCAGCAGTCGGATTTCCAGTTTGTCGCTTGGGTAGTCGAGGTTTTTCATGGCCTCGACCAGGTGCGGCAGGATGGCGCCTTCCCGATAGAGCGGGATCTGCACCAGGTAGCGCGGCCATTCGCCGTTCGGCGGCTGGAGGGCGCTGCGCTCGATTGTGATGTCCCGGCTGCGGCGCAGTGAAATGTCGATCAGCAGGGTGCGGTAGAGCATGGACGAAATGTAGAATACGGTGATCGCGGCATTGACCGCAAGCAGCGTGTAGTAGGGCGCGACAATCAGCCAGAACAGAAGGATGGCGGCGAGCGTGGCGGCGGTTATCTTTTGCCAGGGCACAAAAGTGACGATCGCCTGGTGGAAGACCGGGCGATCGGGATAGTGAAAGGTGGGCATGGCTGGCTTAGCGGGTTCGATGGGCATGGCGGTAGTCCGTGATGGTCTCTTGAATCAGCTGGGCGAACCAGCGCCGCCCCTGGTTGTTGGGGTGGCGCAATGCGATGTTTGAGCCAGGGGCAAGGAAGAAGTTCCGCATAAGCCGGGGGTCTTCGGCGAACTTGAGCTGAAGGCGCGAATAGACGTCGATCACCGGCAGGTTCATATCCAGCCCCATTTGCTTGATCGCGATGGCGGCGGCCCGGACGGTCTCCGGGTCGAGTTCGGGCAGTGGCGGAATGGTGGTCAGAACCGGGGTCTTGCCGGCGGCCAGAGTGGCTTCGGCCAGGTAGCGCAGGCGGGCGAGGAGTTGCTCCAGGCTGGCGCCATGCCGCAGGTCGAGAGGCCCGACCGACCAGACGATCCAGTCGCCCGCTTCCCGCAGAGCCGGTTGCAGCATCGAGAATTTTTCGAGATCGGGGCGGGCGTTGGCTGGAGGAGGACGGAATTGCCCGGGGTGGAGGTGGCGCACGATCCAGTCGCCGGGCGCGGCGATCGCCTCGTCCAGGCGCAGGCCGGCGCCCGGAGCCAGGGCGGCGGCCCAAAACTCGTCGACCACGATCATTTGCCTGGGCTTTCCTTCCGGGATTGCGTCGCCGCCTGCCCTGGATCGGTTGTCCGTCAGCAGCAGGATCAAGGGTTGTCCGCCGCCGGTCAGGCGGGTTCCCTGAACCGCCGTTTCGGTCGCCGCCTGTTCGGGGGCGGACAGGTTTGTCGAGATGGTTTCGCTGAGCCGCTGGTCGCCCAGGTAGAGGGCGGCTTGCAGGGAGGCCGAGGCGGCGGGGGCTTTCAGAGCCAGTTCAAGGTGCGTTGATCCGGCTTGAAGTGGCTGGCTCTCGATTATTTTTGCGCTGCCGGCCGTGGTTGGCGTCAGGTGCCAGCGCAGTTGCGGCGGAGCCGAAGCAGCCTGGGTCAGGATTTCGGGCAGCGGGGCAAGGGTGAACGCGATCCTGAAGTGGTCGCCGGCCTTGGCGACGACCGGCCAGTCGACGGCAGTGAAGTCGGTGTCGAGCCGGCCGGCGGCGGGCCGGTCCGGCCGCCAGGGGAAGGTATAGGAAATGTCGTCCGACAGTGGTTCGGCCGCGGTTGCGCGCACCCGCAGTTGATCGGTTGGGCGGGGCGAGAGTACGGCCCGGTCGACGGCTATCGCATGATCGCCAAGCCGGGTCTCGGTCGGCTGCCAGGGGTGGCTCTCGACTTCTCCTTCTTCGAATTCCGGAGGGGACAGGCGATAGACGACAAGTTCGCGGTCGATTGGCCGGATCAATATGCGTTCGCCCTCGGGCATGGCCAGGACGGCGCGCCGGTCGCTGTCTCGATGCTCAACGGCAATGGCGGCCGGGCTGGCGGCGGCGCGCAGGAGCCGCGGCGGGATCGGGCGGAACTCATTCTCTCCCGATGGCTGCCACAGCAGGTTCGGCGGGTTCTCGCCGACTCTTTGATAGACCTGGAGAGCCAGGTTGTGCAGCCCCGCCGTCAAGTCAACCGGCGGACTGACCAGCAGATGGCCCTCGCCTGCGTCGTATTCCCGCCAACTGATCAGGGGTTCGTGGTCGAGGAACAGAAACCAGGCGCTTTCGCGGGAGTCGACGGCGAAGCGGACGGTGGTCGGGCGCTCGTTTGCCAGGAGTGCTTCCGCGCGGTAGCGCCAGACTCGGCGCAACGGGCCGGAGTCCTGAATCGGCACCGAGAAATCGGCAAGGACGTTGACCAGGGGCAATTCGTCGGTGTTGCTCTCGAAGATCAGGTTTTCCTGAAATGAAAAGGGGCGGGCGACCAGGTTGTCGACCTGATAGTACAGGGAGACCGGGGAGAAGTTGGCTCGGCCGTCCTGCCCGGTGGCGGATTCCGCCTCGTGGTCGGTTGGGAAGTAGACGGCGAAAGGGGCGCCTGGAAAAACCGCCTGG
>SLSR01000235.1 GCA_007130365.1 Lentisphaeria bacterium | reverse complement strand
GAAACCTGAAACCTGAACTCTGCCACGAGCAATGCATCATTTCTGAATGTGAATTGAAACAAGCTACCCACTCAAACTGAAAAGGAACCATTGTATCCGGCCAGCCCGAATTTCTGCGAAAATCGGGCTGGCGCTTCTCCCCTACGCTCCGCCAGGACGAGGGTCGAGCAAATTCTCGACCGACATTGGCATGGTCAATTCATCCCGGGCGGCAGTCAATCGGCTGCGGCTTGATATGGCGCAGCGCTGAGCCTTGACCATGCCCTCGCGAAAGACCTCCAAGCCAACCCGCAAGACCTCGTCCGGCGAAACCGTCAACAAGTACTGTCGGCGACGGGCTCTGGTTTCCGGGGTAAGCCCGCTCAAGTGACGGGCCAGAGCGCTGTTCGTGGCCGATTCAGGGCGAATCGGCCGCTGGTTGTTCTTGGCGCAGGCGATGCGCGCCCGATCCAGGGTTTCGGGTGGGATGCGCAGGTTTTCCAAATAGTCGGGCAAGGCCTGGCAAACCTGCATTGTATTGACAATGCTCGGATCCTGATGGGAGATCAGCTTGACCATGGACAGCCCCGGATCATAGGCGCAGGCGGCACCGTAGGCTCCGCCGAGCACCCGGACGTTCTCCCACATATAGTCGTAGTTCAGGATATGGGCCAACAGCTTGAGCGGCACCGATCGCGAGTCGCTGAAGTGGGGCGCGGGCAGACAGACCGCGCAATAGGCGACATCGGCCATAAAGGCCAAGCCTTCAAGCGGCGCCGCGGCCGGGACAAAATCGAATGCCGTCCCGGAATCGGCGGCGGCGGCCGGATTCGAGCCCAGGCTCTTGTGCAAATCGACAGTCCAGGCCAGCGCCAGCTCAGCCTGCGCTTCGGAACCGGCGAACGATGCGGTTATCCGCCCGCCTTGCAGCAGGTGCCGCTTAATCCGCTCCAGCCTTCCCACCAGGCCGTCGGCCTGCCGGTCGAAGTCGCCGGACAACCGGTCGAGCAGCCTGATCTGCGGCACGCCACTGGCCTGCTCGCCGAAAGCGGCCAATGGCGAAAGCGAGCGGCCGGCATGCAGGGCGGCCAGACGATGACCGTTGGGGATCACACCGCTGACATAGCGTTCGCGGGTTTGCTCAAGCACGTCGCGCAAACGCTGGCGGTCTGAAAAATCGAGGGAAAAAAGCAAATCCCGAATAATTCCCAGGGCTCGCTCCAAACTTTCGTCGAGCGTCACCAGACCGACCATGAGACAGGTCGATATCCGCTCCGGATCGAGAGCCGAGGTCGTGGCGAAATCCTGCGCCTGCAACCTGGCGGCGCTGCCGGCGATCCGCCGAGCCATGACTTCGTAACTGTCATGCTCGGTGCCGAGCTGCGAGAACAGCAGGCAGAACAACGGCACAAACGGCCGCAGATCCGACGGCATGCCGGCCAGGTCAAAAGCCAGATTGAGATAATTGACCTGGTTGGTGAACAGGCGATTGTGGAGAAAATCCAGGTTGGGGTTCGGCTGCACCAATTCAGTCGGAATCTCGCGCGGCCTGGGAGGGATGGCGGAAACCGGCAGTTGCGGCAGCGTGGCCAGAGCCTCCGGGGAATTCGGGCGCTTCTGCTCCCGGGCCAACTGCTCGGCATCCCGCGCGATTTCCCGCAATCTTTCCCGGCTCATTCCGGCCTTGACTTCGGCCAAATGTCGCGCCATCTCCTGATCCCTGGCTTCCTGCAGGTCCGCATCCGGCTGTGCGGTCAAAGTCAGGCGGTGCGGATTGTCGAGCAAGCGCTCCTCGATCAGACCGGTCAGAAAAGCGGGGTCGTCGGCAATCCTGACCGCCAGTTGATCAAGCAGCTCGCCGGTATGATAGTAGACCAGCGGATCAAGATCGTAAATCCAGCAGTTGTAGGCCCACGACATTATCTTCAGCGGGAAGTGCGAGTTGATTTCGCGATGGCCATACTGCATTTGGTGGAAGGCAACCGCAATCCGCTCGGGATCGAACCCCTGCCGCACGGTTTTCCGCAAGGTCTCGAAAACCAGGTTCTCGAACGCCTCGCGGTGCCTGGGCGAGGTACCCTTAAGACCGGCATGAAAGCTGGTTTCATAAGTTCCGCTCTCATATCCGCACATGGTCAGGTCTTTGCCGAGATGCGAATCGACCAGGGCTTTGTGCAGGGGGGCGGAAGCGTTGCCGAACAGCAACTGTCCGAGCAGCTCCATGGCCAGATCGAGCAACGGTTCGGTGCAGTCGCCGACCAGCCAGTTGAGGGTGATCATGGAATGGCAATCCGCATCGGCATCGTCGTCGGCCGGATACGAAGCCAGCAGTTGGCGCGGCTCCAACCAGCGCGGCTGCCGCGGAATCGAGGTGTCGACCGGATTCTCCGGCGGCGGCGGACAGTCACGCAGCCGCTGGTCGAGAAAGCACAGATGATGCCGCGTCGGAATGTCGCCGCAAACGAAAATGCGGGCGTTCGAGGGATGATACAGCGAACGGTAGAATCGCTGGAACTGTTCATAGGTCAAATCCGGAATCGCGGCCGGGTCGCCGCCGGAATCGCGACCGTAGGGAGAGTCTGGAAACAGATTTCTTTCGATCAGGCGATGGTTAAGGGCATCGACATCCGAATAGGCGCCCTTCATTTCATTGTAGACGATCCCGTTGATCCGGAGGGGGCTGGCGGGATCCCCGGCACGAACCGGAGCGAGATGGTGCCCCTCCTGCTTGAAGGTCAGGGCAGTGATGCGGGGGTGGAAAACCGCGTCGCAATAGACGTCTGCCAGATTGAAGAAGTCGGCCTCCAGGTTGCTGGCCACCGGATATACCGTCTTGTCCGGATAGGTCATGGCATTGAGGAAGGTGGCCATACTGGTCTTGAGCATTTCGACAAACGGATCCTTGACTGGATACTTGCGCGAGCCGTTAAGTACGGAGTGCTCAAGAATGTGGGGCACGCCGGTATCGTCCGACGGCGGCGTGCGAAAGGCAATCGAGAAGAGATTCTCCTCATCGCCGGAAAGCACATGCAGAAAGCGCGCCCCGCTGGCCTGATGAACCGCCTCGATCGCGGTCGCCCGCAAACCGGGCAGCGGCGCGACCCGGGTGACCTGAAAGTTCTCGACAATGTCTCCTGACTGCACATCGGGCAAGGGAAAAGGGACTGATTTTTCGCTTGGCATTGAACTCTCCAATATACGCATAAAAAAAACATGCCGGAACGAGTTCCGGCATGTTCAGTGAAACCTACAAATGAAACGAGTTTTGCACAGCTTGCCCCCACAACCTGGCGAACGACGGCCAATGCGGCAAACTCACTCTCGGTCGCCGTCGGCGACCGAAGCTTCGACCTTCTGCTCAATCTCCGCCTCGGCAGCCATGGTTTGATCATCGGCCCCGACCGTATCCCCGCGCCCGGACACCGGTTCGGAAACCAGCTCGACAAAGCACATTTCAGCCGCGTCGCCCTGGCGCTGCCCGAGTTTAAGCACTCGCGTATAGCCGCCCTGGCGCTCGGCAAAACCCGCGCTCAGTTCGTCGAACAAATAGCGAACGACATCCTTCTGGCCAAGGATTGAAATCGCCCGACGACGCGCCGCCAGCGATCCGTTTTTGCCAAGCGTGATCATCTTGTCGACCAGACGCCGGACTTCCTTGCCCCGAGTCAAGGTGGTTTTGATCCGTCCCGCCCGCAGCAGACTGCAGGCCATATTGGCCAGCATGGCACGGCGGTGAGCCGGTTTGCGGCCGATTTTAAATGTATGTTTGCGATGGCGCATGACGGTTTATTCCTCTTCTGCTTCTGATTCTTCGGTCGACGCTTGTTCGTCGCGCAGTTTGGCTTCCATAAGCACGGCCAGCTTTTCCGGGATTTCGAGATCGAAACTCAGCTCCAGCGGCTCCAAACGCTCCTTGATCTCGTCGAGGGACTTTTTGCCGAAATTGCGCTGCTTCAGCATCTCCGCCTCGCTCTTGGCAAGCAACCTGCCAAAGGTGTCGAGGCCAGCGTTCTGCAGGCAATTGTTGGCTCTGACCGAGAGCTTGAGATCGGTGACCGGGCGGCACATGGTGTCCAGCAACTGCTGCTCCTCCGCGCTCAGGTCTTCCTCGGAAACCGGCTCTTCGCCGACCGGCGACTCGACAAAGACACCCAGATGATCCTGCATGATCCGAGCCGCCTTGCGCACCGCCTCCTTGGGGGCGACGCGACCGTCGGTCCAGACTTCCATGATCAACTGATCGTAGTCGGTAATGTTGCCGACGCGACAGGCTTCGACCTCGTAGCGCACTCGCTCCACCGGACTGAACAATGAATCGACGGGGATCACTCCGATCGGCTGATCCTCGCTCTTGTTCTGTTCGGAGCTGCGATACCCGCGGCCGCCGTCGATCTGAATCTCCATGCGCAAAGGCCGTTCCTGACTCAGAGTGCAGATATGCAACTCGGGGTTGAGCACGGTTACGACACCGTCCTCCTTGACCATGGCGGCGGTCACGGCCCCGGCCTTGTCGGCCTCAAGCTCTATGGTTCGAGGCAGTTCGCCATCGCATTTAACCCGCAACTTTTTTAGATTGAGGACGATTTCCATGACGTCCTCCTGCACATCCGGCATGGCCGAGAACTCGTGCGGCACACCGTCGATCCTGACCTGCGTGACCGCCACGCCCTCAAGACAGGACAGCAGGATCCTGCGCAGAGAGTTGCCAATAGTATGGCCAAAACCCTTTTCCCAGGGCATGGCGGTGAAGCAGGCATACTTTCTGGTGGCGGTGCTTTCGTCAATCTGCAAAGCCGAAGGCATCGCGAAAGTCTCGTTCAGTGGCATCGGCATTCTCCTTACAAATGGGTTCAAATAATGGTTGGTCGCCCGTGGGTTTTCCAGTAAGTGAAGTGTCTGACGGGAGCACTCAGACGCGGCGTCGCTTGGGCGGGCGACAGCCGTTATGGGGAATCGGGGTGACATCGACCAGTCGAGTTATGTCCAACCCGGCGCCGGCAATTCCGCGAGCCGCCGATTCGCGACCGGCTCCGGGCCCCTTGATCCGGACTTCGATCTCGCGCATTCCGCAATCCATGGCACGCCGAGCCGCCTCCTGGCCGATCAGCTGGGCGACATAGGAAGTGCTCTTCCGCGAACCCTTGTAGCCAAGTCGGCCGCCGGTACACCAGGAAACGGCATTGCCGTTCATATCGGTGATCAGCACTTTGGTGTTGTTGAAAGTGGCTTCGATATGGGCAATCCCGCTGGGGATGTGTCGTTCCGCTTTTTTGCGGGGCCGCGCGGCTTTGCCGCCGGAAGGCTGTTTTGCCATAGTTCGTAATTCTCCCTGAGTCGACTGTGGTTGACAACTATTCTCTGTTCTGGATTATTTGCCGTCGGTTCGGGCTTGTTTGCGGGCGGCCCGGTCGCGAATCGCGCCGACCGTCTTCTTGCCGCCCTTGCGGGTTCTGGCATTGGTTTGAGTGCGCTGTCCATGCACCGGCAGACCGCGCTGATGGCGACTGCCCCGATAGCTCTTGATCGAAACCAGGCGCCGGATGTCCTGCGCCGTCTGCCGACGCAAGTCGCCTTCCACCATGTAGCGCTCCTGCAAGTGTTGCGCGATCCGGGCGATGTCGGCTTCCGCCAGCTCGCTGGTATTCATGGCCGGATCCAGGCGCAGCTCTTCGCAGACTTCAACCGCCCGCGTCGGCCCGATCCCGTAAATATAACGCAACCCAATCTCCAGACGCTTGTTGCCCGGAACATCGACACCAAGAATTCTCGGCATGATTCTCTTGTACCTTCTGTTGCTTAAGCTCGCGACTCTGGCGAAAACTTGTGGTTTCGATTATCTGTATCCAAATCAACTCGCGCCGGCGCGGCTATCCGTTCGGAACGCGAACCAGCCACGGTCAACCCTGTCGCTGTTTGTGGCGAACCGTCTTGCAAATGACGCGCACCACGCCATGGCGCTTGATGATGCGACAGTGTTCGCATCGTTTCTTCACCGAAGGATGCACTTTCATATGAAAAATCTCCAGTCGAAAACACTTCGCACGCCTTTTTCAAAGAAAATTCGCAGACGCGCAAAGCTCGCTTCATTTCAGCAATAGAAAAAACACAGAAAACATACTGTAATGCGCGAAAACCAAGCGTCAACTCGAAACGGCATGTTTCGCGAAACTTTTATCGAACCAGGCGCGGGACGGAGCTGAGCCTCGGCTATTTCTGGCGGAAGACAATGCGCCCCTTGTTCAAATCGTAGGGCGACATCTCGACCGTGACCTGATCCCCCGGCAGGATGCGAATAAAATTCAGCCGCATCTTGCCGCTGATATGGGCCAGCAGCTCGTGCCCATTGGTCAGGGTGACCCGAAACATCGTGTTCGGCAGCACCTCTTTGACAACACCCTCTACTCTTATGCTTTCTTTGGCCACGTTAGGATCTCCGCTTCTCCGTTAGTTATCGCGATCATATGCTCGAAATGGGCGGAAAGACCGCGATCCCGAGTCCGCACAGTCCAGCCGTCGGCATCCACACTGACTTTGTCGTCGCCCTGGTTGAGCATCGGCTCAATCGCCAGTACCATGCCGGTCTGCAAAAGCACGCCGGGCTGACGGCAGGCGAAATTGGGAACCTCCGGCGGTTCGTGCAACCGCCTTCCACAACCATGCCCGACAAAGTCCCTGACCACGCTGTATCCGGCCTTGCGGGCATGTTGTTCAACCGCCCTGCCAATGTCGTTCACCCGCCCCCCGGCGCGAGCCGCGCCTATGCCCAATTGCAGGCATTGACGGGTGGCCTCGAGCAGTTGTTTGCGCGGCTCGTCCGGCAGGTCGCCCACGCAATGGGTGGTGGCGGTGTCGCCGACAAAGCCATGCAGGCGAATCCCGACATCAAGGCTGACCAGGTCGCCAAGCTGCACAAAGCGCTCCTTGCGCCCGATTCCATGCACCACCTCGTCGTTCAGCGAAATGCAAATTTGCCCGGGAAAACCCCGGTATCCGAAAAATGCGCTTTCGCCGCCGGTCGCCCGAATCAGCTCGCCGGCCAAGTCGTCGAGTTCGCCAGTCGACAGCCCCGGTCGCAAGGCTCGCACCAGTTCCCGCAAGACTCCGGCCGTAGCCTGGGCGGCCAGACGAATGCCGTCAATCTCCCGGGGACCGTAGATCACCGCTCGGCGCGATCGGACACGAGCGGTCATAGAGACAGGGCTCCCAGCAACCCGGCATAGTTCTCCTCGGTAGTGCCGGCTCCGGAAACTTCCAGAAGCAAGCCGCGCTCCCGGTAATGTTCGATCAGCGGCTCGGTCTGCCGACGATACACTTGCAGACGCTGGCGCACCGTTCTCTCGCGGTCGTCCGAACGCTGATAGAGCTCGCCCCCGCAGCGGTCGCACTGCCCCTCCACATCCGACGGGTGAAACAGCGCATTGTAGACCGCACCACAGTCGCGACACAACCAGCGAGCCGTCAGACGCCGAACCAAAAACTCTTCGCCAGCTTCGAAAAGCACGGCCGCATCGAGTTGCCGTTGATTATCCGACAAAGCCTGGTCGAGAAGTTCGGCCTGCACAACCGTGCGCGGAAAGCCGTCGAGCACCAGCCCGCGCTTGTCCTTCAAGGCGGCGATGCGGCGCGACACGATCGCCGCCACCACCTGATCCGGAACCAGTTCGCCACTGTTGACATAGTCGCGAGCCTGCTGCCCGAGATTGCTGTCGTGCCTCATCTCGTCGCGCAGGATATCCCCGGTCGAGACATGGGCAAACCGCCACTCCCGGCACAGCATGTCGGCCATGGTTCCCTTGCCCACCCCCGGAGGCCCCAGAAAGACAAAACATTTCACGGTTTATCCAACTCCCAAGTCAATGGTTTCAGGCTCTCGTTTTTTTGTCTGTTTGCAAACAAAGATATAATATATTGATGATTTCCCGCCTTGCAATTGCTTTCAAGCAGCGGCCCCAGCAATATTCTGGTTGATGCAATGAACGAAGCAGGAGTCGGCCATGGAGTACCAGAAAACCTGACGGCGGCAGTGTCCGAAGGCTGCTCCTGGGATTTCTACTGCCAGTCGACATGAAGACTTTGGGCGACCTGAATTTCCACGCCTTTGTCCCGGCCTTGGTCTTCGTCAACATCGTGGCGGCCGGCTTGCCGGTGGCAGTCAACGCAGCCATTTTGGCCGGAGTCTATCGGCGAAACGAGGATCTGGCCTCGCAGTCCGTATTCTGGACCACCTTGCTGAGCGCCCTGACCGTAACCACCCTACTACTTATCGTAAACTAACCTGAATTACCTGTCGCCAACTTTGTCCCGAGCTTTGCGGGATTCGCGGGCATCCAGACGTGTGGCTCCGAATCAGACTTCGGGCGGCGGCGCCAGGTTCAACTTTATATTGCGCCGCTGAAACGTCGGCGAATCCAGGTTCTCGCCGCGGACGGTGGTGGGGGCAATCCCGGAGAAAATTCCGAGCGCCTCCTCGGGAAACGGAAGCTCCTCCTGAACCGGCGCCCGCCGCCCGGCGGCTCGCAGGCTCTTAAGATTTTGCGCCGACCCTCTTTGGCGGCCAAGTGAAGGATCTTCGGACAGCACCCTGTCCTCGCCTCGGGAAACTGACTCCATGGCCGAACTCCGCAACCGGCAGCAAAGCCCGGTGATCTGCACCCGCCCCTGCTGCATGGGCGTGGCATAGGCGCCGACCAGAATCCGAGCCTCTTCCGAAAACGACTCCTGCACCGCCGCCATGCACTCGCGCAGCTCGGCCACCGAAAGATCGTCGCCGCTGCCCACCGTGATGATGGCGGCGTCGACCTGGCGAATATGCTCCGGCCCGCCCAGCAGCGGGCACTCGACAAACGACTCGACCGCCTGTCGCCAGCGATCCTGCCCCTCGCCCGTGCCAAACCCGAGATCGCAACGCTCGGGGTTTTCCCGCAGCAGCTTGCGAATCGTCGCGAAATCCGCCTTCAGCAGCCAATCGGCCCAGGCGATGCCAACCACGCCCGACAACGCCTGAGCCAGCAGCTCGTCGATCTTGGCGAAGGCCTCCTTGGCCGGAATGTCGGCGGCCACGGCGGTGAACAGCAGGTCGTTGTGAATCACGATCGCGGTATCGGTCGTCTCGCGGATTTCGGCCAAGGCCTCCTCGGCCTGCCGACGCGGCCAATTGCCCTCGAAGGAAAAGGGCAGGGTAAGCACGAACAAGGCCGGGAGCCTGCGGTCGCGGGCAATTCGCGCCAACACCCTGGCCCCGCCGGTGCCGACCCCTCCGCCAAGCCCGGCCACGACAATCAGCAAGCGCGTCGCGCCAACCGCCTCGACCAGCGCCGCCTCGGCTCCCGAAACCATGCGCTCGCCAAGCTCGGGATCGCCACCGCAACCCTCGTCGCAGTCCCAACCCTCGCCCAGCGCAACCACTCCGACCCCGGTGATTTCGGCCAGCTCGTGGCGGTCGCAATCGGCCACCGCCACCCGGTACTGCTCCGACCGCCGCCGTGCCGCCAAGGCCGCGGCAATGCGGCCGCCGCCGCCGCCCAGGCCAAGCACGACCGCCGACTCTTTTGATTCTTGCATGTTTCGCTGATTCATGACAATGTTTTCAGGTATCTTGATCTCTTGTTTCGTGCTTGGTGCTTCGATTTTTCCGACACCTCAGTTAGGACTTTTCCGCAATCTCCGATTGTTCGGCAGAGTTCGGGATCGATCGCTATCGAAATCGACTGCGTGGAGGATCGATCCCGACCCCGATCCCGACTTCGACTTGGACGCACTCGAACATCCCATGGGATGGTTGTGAAACTTTGCATTGCGATTGTTCTGATGCGCTCCCCATCCCATCTCTAAAACCTCCCAACTCCGGAGAAATCTAGGAACCCGAAGCCAAGGCTACCAGCGGAAAGCCCGTGCAATCAGGTCTTTCGCCTTTTTCAGATCGCCGCCGACCAATTGCCAGAGCGAAGGCTGATACGACTCGATATCCAGAGCAAAGGCGCCGAGCCGGATCAAGCCAAGCGGCGTGGCCCAGCGCGGATCGAGTGTCCCGCCGGCATCGGTCTTGACCTGGCGCGGAACGCCCACCGCGACCGGCGCCGAGAAAACCTGCTGCGCCAGCTTGTCGATTTGCGGAATCAGGGCGCCGCCGCCGGTCAGCACCGCGCCGACCCCCAGTCTGGACCAGGCTCCCTGCTCGCGCAATTCGTCCCGGATCAACTCGAACAGCTCGCGCAATCGCAGCTCGACAATCGTCTCGATCGTCGAGCACGGCAAACGGCGCGGCGCCTGCCCCAGCGCCTCCACCTCGAGACAGCGCTTGCTGTCCAACCGCATAATTGCCGACCCATATTCGCCGAGAGCATTCAAAATCTTCTGGCATTTCGCATAGGGCAACTGCAACCCCAGCGACAGATCGTTGACAATCTGCTGGCACCCCACGGTTATCTGCCCGGAATGAAAGACCCCGGGACCATGAAAGACCACGTATTCCGTCACCCCTGCCCCGAGGTCGACAACCAGCACGCCGCGCTGCATTTGTGCCGGCGTGAACAGAGAGTAGCCGGAGGCGATGCCGGAGTAGAAAAGCGCCGACGGCGCTTGATTGATCAGGTCGGCGACCAATTGGCTGCTCGTCATTATATTGTTGGTCTGCCCGTAGACAATATGGATTTCCGCCTCCACCAAGTCCCCGATCAAGCCGATCGGGTTCAAGGTCTCGCGACAGTCGTCGACCAGATAGCGACGATCCCAGTGGTTGATCAGTTGCTTGCCGATCGGCAGGGGAAAGTCGCGCGCGTTCGCGTTGGCGGCGATCACATCGTCATCGGTGATCTGACGATCCTGGCGAGCCACCCGCACCCGCCCCGGATTGTTCATCGACTTGATATGCGAGCCGGTGACCGCCAAAAACATCCGGCCCAGATGGCGGCCGGCCATCTTTTCGGCCGCCGAACAGGCGCGGGCCAAAAGCTCGACCACCGCTTCGGCATCGGCCACCTCGCCCTTCACCACCTTGTGCAAAGGCACGCTCTCCTGCCCCAGACCGCGAACCCGCAGACCGTCGTCCTCCTCGAATTCGGCCATCGCCACCTTTACGCTGCCGGTACCGATCTCGATCCCGGTGAATATGTCGCGTTTCGCTCTGCCCATCTAATCTACCACAATCAGAGATTCCACACTATACGGAGCCAAGGCCCGGCGCGGTTCGAGAAAGGCCAGCTCGATCAGAGCCTGAATGCCCATAACCTCGCCGCCGCCCTGCTCGATCAGGCTGGCGGCCGCCCGGGCCGTGCCGCCGGTCGCCAGCAGGTCGTCGACAATCAAGACTCGCTGCCCGGCGGCCACCGCGTCGACATGCATCTCGACCGAGTCGGTTCCGTACTCCAGGGCATACTCGGCACTAAACCTCTGCCATGGCAGCTTGCCGCGCTTGCGCACCGGCACAAACCCCAGTCCAAGCTCGTAGGCCGCGGCCGCGCCGAAGATAAAGCCGCGAGCATCGACTCCGACCACCAGATCCGGCTTGGGATCAAGCCAGGCGGCAACCATCAACTCGACCGTCTCCCGAAAGATCCGCGGATTGGCCAGCAGAGGCGTGATGTCCTTGAAGACAATTCCCGGCTTGGGAAAGTCGGGGATGTCGCGAATCGCGGCGGCTATCGTTTGCAGGCTCATGCTCAACACTCCTTACGTAAAAAATTCTCCTTCATCTAGTTGACGCGCCCGAACGAGCGCCGGCGCCCGGCCGGCACAAAGCGCAAACGACAAACTCGCCCCTTCGAGAATTCAGCGACCCTCTCGGTCAGACCCGCGCCCAGCCGTGTCTGCAGTTCGTAAAGCCAGGTCGAATGGCTGACCTCCACCTCCAAACAATCCTGGAACAGACGCAGTGGCTGGGTTCGTCTGGCCACCTCGACTCCGACCAACTCCGACCAATGATCGCGCAGCTCCTCCAGCAACACCTCGCGCCCCCGCCCCAGCTCGCGCATCAGGCTGTCGAGGGAATTGCCCAGCGCAACCGCCGGCCGCTGGTGCGAGCGAATCTCGCCGGCCGCCACATCCGGACCGAACCAGTCGCGCATCACCTGCTCGCGCCGCCGCTCGCGCGGACTGGGATAGCGCCAGGAATGGCTGCGATTGCGACGATCCCGGTGGTCGAGCCAGAAGCCCCCCTCGCCATTTGCCTGTTCTCGCTGCATGCGCCCGTTATCCTTACTTCTGAATCCGTAAAATTACTTAATTACATAATAAATATGAGACCGCGCCAATTGCAAGAGACGAACCGCGGTTTCCGGCTATATTAAACAAACCCCCGCCAGAACCGCCGAACCAAAAAGCAGCCCGCATAGTCGAGCAACCAGAACCACACCTTCGCAACATGAACAAACTGCCGATCCTATACTTTCATCTCGGCTATCAGCCGTACCTGGAGTTTACCCTGGCACAGACTCGCGCCAGCAACCCGAACAGCCGACTGATCCTGCTTGGCGACCGGGCCAATCGCCGCATCGCCGCCGCCGAACATCGAATGGCCGAGAACTTCTTCGCGGAAGCCACCGCCTTTGCCGAGCTTTACCGGCATCGTTCGACCAATCCGTACACGCCGGAGCTGCGCTGCTTCCAGCGCTGGTACGCCTTTCTCGAACTGATGCAGGAAGAGAACCTGCCCGAAGCGCTGATCTGCGATTCGGACATCATGCTGTTCGCCGACTTCTCCCGACGCTTCCCGGAAGAGCGGGAGACCGATTGCGCCCTCAGCGTGCCGGCCGACCAGGAGGACTTTCGCTGGTGCGCCTGCCCCCACCTCGCCTACTGGAAAATCGATGCCCTAAGACAATTCTGCGAGTTCAACAACCGAATCTACCGGGAAGACGACCCGCGCCTGGCCGAAAAATGGCGACGCCAGCGGGAATCCGGGCAACCCGGAGGAATTTGCGACATGACCGCCCTCTACCTGTTCTTCGAAGGCCTGCCCCGCCAGCGCAAGCGCAACCTTTTGGAAGTTCGCCAGGGGGAAACCATCGACCTGAACATCGGCTCCCCCGACAATCTCCTGCGCGAGGAGTTCCTGATGGCCGACGGCAGGAAAAAGATCGAATTCAAGAACGGCCTCCCCCGCGGCTTCCACCTGCCGACCCAGGAAACCGTCGGCTTCCAGGCCCTGCACTGCCAGGGAGGCATGAAATGGCTGATGCCTTCCCTGTACCGGGGGACCACCCGCCTGACCAAGGCTCGCCTGCAAGTCTTCGCCCGCTACGGCCTGGCTCATCGCTGGCGCCGACTGCGCAAGGTCGTGCGCTTCGGTTAAAGAATACTGCACCCCCACCGCAGGCCGCCTTGTCTGATTTGGATTCCTACCGCAGGAACTTCCCGACAAAAGGCGATGTCTCGCCTCGACGCAGGAAATGGCCGGAAGAACCTTCGCCTAGCCCGACTTTCGCGGAAATTCGGGCTTATCCCAAACCTTCGACAAACCTTGTGTCATAACTCCTTGATTTGCAACAATAAGCATCGGGCGCAAACTCCAGCCGAATCCTCGTGTCGCCAGATACTACCGGGTCGGCCTCGCCGGTTCCGACAACCGCTCGGTCAGCCCCGAACCTCACTGACAACGATCCAAATCACCAGCGCCTTCAGGCGCTCTGCCATGGTTTCCGCCAACAACCAATTGAACAGTTGCCGATATTATTGGTGATTCTCAAGGTCAATAGACGATCTCGATGCTCGGCGGCCGTCCGGTCTGCCACTCCTGCAGAACATCGTGACCGTCGCGCATCGTCTCGAACCATTCGGCGGGCACCGAATAGCGCAGGCGCAGCCGCGCCGAGCCATCCTCGCGCAGACTGATTTCCTGCTGCAATTCCAGACAGCCGGTCAACCCCGACAGCGCCAGCAAAGCAGACAGGGCGCACCCCGGAAGCGCCCGCAACCACGCCCGACCAGGGGGAGAATGGCCGGAGCGCCCGATCGGCGATGAGGGCAAAGCACAGTTCATAAAGCTGCCTGGGTAAAAGTCACGGATCCGGGCTGGCTGTACCAGATGCAGCACCACACTTTACACAGTTTAAAAAGCAACTTGGGCATGTCCATAACAAGTCTTACCAGTTCAGATAAAATGCACTGAAGTCACTCTTTGGCCGTCGCCGGGGGTTCCGTTAAAAAAGGGATGTAAATCTTGAAACAAGTGCCCTCTCCTTCCCTGCTTTCAAGCTCCAGCCGGCCGTTATGTTCATCAGCAACTCTTTTACAGATCGACAACCCCAAACCAGTTCCCTTATCTCCGGCTTTTGTAGTATAAAAAGGAGTGAAGATTTTTTCTCTGGCTTCCTCCGGGATTCCCGGACCGTTATCCCCAATAGTCAACCCAAGCCACTGGCTGAATTCGTCCCCCGGCTCCTTACTTTCAATTAATTCGGAAATGATTTCAATCAACCCGTCTATTTGTCCACTTTCAGCAAGAGCGTCTATTGCATTGGCGATAATATTATAAACCGCCTGCTGTAAAGAACTTGGCATGAACCAGCTGTCCGGCAGATTCTGATTTAAGCGGATTCTGGTTTCTATATTCCGATGCATCATTCTAATACGCAATACAAACAAAGTGTCCTGAACAACCTGATTGAGATTGCTTTTC
>SLSR01000230.1 GCA_007130365.1 Lentisphaeria bacterium | reverse complement strand
AGCATTTTGGTCGATGTTTCGCGGAATTTCGGGAAGCTGAGAGATTACCCCAATACGATGGCGGAGGCGATAGGCGATGAGCAGCAAAATAAGAGTGTATGATTTGGCGGCCGAGCTGGGACTGACCAGCAAGGAGCTGATGGTTTTGTTGGCCGAAGAAGGGATCGAAGTCAAGAGTCATTCCAGTTCTCTGGAGGAGGAGGTGGCGGACTTGGTGCGCGAGCATGTGGTTTCGCAGCGTCGCGAGGAGCGGACTTTGGCGGTCGAGAAGGAGCAGGACGAGCGCGAGGACGAGGACGAGACCGACGCGACGGAAGCGGCCGACGCGACGGAAGCGGCCGGCAGCCGGGAGATCCATCTGAAGCCGCCGGTGATTTTGCGCGATCTGGCGGAGGCCCTCTCCTGCAAGCCCAACCAGTTGATCGGGGAGCTGATGGGGTTGAATGTCTTTGCCACGATCAATCAGGTGCTGGAGCCGGAAGTCGCCCAGAAGCTCTGCGAACGGCATGGATATTCCTTTGTCGCGGAAAAGCGCGAAAAAAGCGAAAAGCCGGCTCGCAAGAAGAAGAAGGCGGCGACGGTGGTCGAGCCGGCCAAAAGCCGCCGCAAGGCGACGGTCGGCGGCCAGCCCCGTCCTCCGATCGTGGCCTTTCTCGGCCACGTCGACCACGGCAAGACCTCTCTGCTCGACAAGATCAGGTCCACTCAGGTGACCACGCGGGAGGCCGGCGGCATTACCCAGCACATTGGCGCCAGCGAGGTCGAATGGCGGGGACATTGGATAACCTTTCTCGACACTCCCGGCCACGAGGCCTTCACCCAGATGCGTTTGCGCGGCGCCCAGGCCACCGATTTGCTGGTGCTGGTGGTGGCGGCGGACGACGGGATCATGCCGCAGACGGTCGAGGCCATCAACCACGCTCGCGCGGCCGAGGTGCCGATCATTGTCGCAATGAACAAGATTGATTTGGTCGACGCCAATCCGGAGCGTGTCCTGATCGGCCTGCAACAGCAGGAGCTGATGCCGGAGGAGTGGGGCGGTCAGGTCGGGGTGGTGCCGGTTTCCGCGATTACCGGGCAGGGAGTGGACGATCTTCTGGAGCGGATTCTTCTTGAGTCCGAGCTTTTGGAGCTGAAAGGCGATCCCGGGCTGCCCGGGGAGGGGGTGGTTATCGAGGCGCAGCTCGAGCCGGGCCGCGGCGCCACGGCCAGCGTGGTGGTGCGCAATGGAACCCTGCACCAGGGAGACAGGGTGCTCTGCGGCGACCACTACGGCAAGATCAAGGCTCTGATCGACCAGCATGGCGAGCGCATTGACGCGGCCGGCCCCAGCCGGCCGGTCAAGCTTCTCGGGCTCTCCGGGGTGCCGGCTGCCGGCGAGCAGTTCCAGGTTATGGCTGACGAACGCGGGGCGCGCGCCATCGCCGAAGAGCGGATGCGGGAAAAGAGGCAGGGCGACCTGGACACCCGGCGCGGAGCCAGCCTGGAAGATCTGTTCCAGCAGATCAGCGAGGAGAATCGCAAGGAGCTGAACTTGATCGTGAAGTGCGACGTGCAGGGGTCGGTCGAGGCGATTATCGACAATCTTGGCAAGCTGGAGAGCGACAAGATCAAGCTCAAGGTGATCCATGCCGGAGTCGGCGAGGTGACCGACAACGACATTCTTCTGGCCGCCACCTCCGACGCCATTGTCATCGGCTTCCACGTGCGCGCCTCCAACAGCGTCAACAAAATGGCCAAGCGCGAGGGGGTGGAGATTCGGCTTTACAGCATTATCTACGAACTGCTGGAGGATGTCAGGCAGGCCATGGTCGGACGGCTGGATCCCGAGTTGCGGGAGGTGGCTCTGGGCAAGGCCGAAATTCGCGAGGTCTTCGAGGTTTCCAAAGCCGGCAAGATCTGCGGCTGCTATGTCAGCGATGGTGTGGTGCGCGTCGGCGCCAGCGCCCGCGTGGTGCGGGATGGCGATCTGATCTACAACGGCCAGGTGCAGTCGCTGCGGCGATTCAAGGATGACGCGAAAGAGGTGCGGCAGGGCTTCGAGTGCGGCATCAGGCTCGACAACTTCGAGGATTTCGAGGTTGGCGACGAGATCGAAGTGTTTGCGGTTGAAAAGCAGGCCGCTACGCTCTAGCCTATGGGGTTGGCTATGGCTGCGGCGGGAGCGGGTGTCGTCTGAGTTGTCCGAACTGTCCGACTCGTCCGACCGTCCCCAGTGTTCTGAAAGTGCGGCTCAGCGGGGTTAATATGAATAAGAATAAAACAAACCGTATGCGGCGCGTCAACCAACTGCTGCAGCGCGAACTCGGCATTCTGTGCGAACGGCGAGTGGTCTCGGAACTGTCCAGTCTGCTGACCATTACCGGGGTCAAGACTTCTCCCGACTTGCGTCATGCCCAGGTGTTCTACAGTGTCCTGGGAGAGTCTTCGGACTGGGCGGCCGCCCAGGCGGCTCTGGACAAGCATCGGGTTGAACTGCAGGCGGCTCTGGCTCAAAGCGTGGTGCTGAAGTATACGCCGGTTTTGCAGTTCCGGCCGGATCCCACCCTGGAGCAGGCCGACCGGGTGTTCTCGATCATCGAGAGTCTTGATTTGGACGACTTGGCCGAAGAAGATGCAGAGCATGAAGAGTGAAGTCGCGACAGACGGAATGGGTTCGGTGCGGCATTGGCTCGAGGGTCGAGACGGTATCCTGCTGATCTCGCACGAGCGGCCGGACGGCGATGCGATCGCTTCGGTCCTGGCGCTTTTTCTCGCCTTGCGCGACGAGGGCAGGCGGGTTTTCGCCTATTTCCCGATCGAGCGTTTTTCCGGCCGCTATCAGCCGCTTTTGCAGGATGTCGGTCAACTTGCCGGGCTCTGCCTGGGTTCCGACAAGCCGCCGACCGACGGTTTGCAGGGGGTTCTTTGCCTTGACACTTCGAACTGGCGGCGGGCCGGCCTGCCAGAAGATTTCGACCGCCGAGAAACGGCTTTATCCGTGTGCAATATCGATCATCATCCCGACAACTCCCGCTTTGCCGAGGTCAACTGGATCGAGCCGGAATGCGGAGCCACCGCCCAGATGGTCATGTGGCTGCTGCGCGACCGGGGCAGCCGAATGACTCGCGAAATCGCCAATCTCCTGTTGGTCGGACTGGTTGCCGACTGCGGCGGCTTTCGCTTTCAAAACACGACTCCGGCCGTTCTGCGGGATGCGGCCGAACTCAGCGAGCAGGGTGCCGAGTATTCGCGGGTGATCGACACCCTGTTCTTCAACGAACCGTATAACAAGATACGGTTTAAGAATCATCTTCTGGAGAATGCGCAATTCGCCTTTGGATCGCGTTTGCTCTATGCGGTGTTGGAGCCGGAGATGCTGGGCAAGTTCGGCTTGCAGCCGTCCGACGTCGAGGACTGCATCGACAGCTTGCGGGCGGTTTCCGGAGTTGAAGTCACCTGCCTGGTGCAGCCGGTCGACGGCGATGTGCGCTTCTCCCTGCGTTCCCGCCGCCTGCCCTTCAACGTGGCCGAGATGGCGCATCGCCTCGGCGGCGGCGGCCACCCTTTAGCCGCCGGCATCCGTTTGCCGAAAACCGACCTCAGCTCGGCTCTCGAGAGTTTTCTGGGCGTGGCTGCGGAGTGGTTTGAAACATGATTGATTCGCGTAAATTTGCCGAAAGCGGCATCCTGCTGGTCGACAAGCCGGAGGATTGGACCAGTCACGATGTGGTCAACTGCGTGCGCCGTCGATTTCATTTGCGCAAGGTCGGACATTGCGGCACTCTCGACCCAATGGCCACCGGGCTGCTGGTGGTTCTGCTCGAGTTGGCGACCAAGCTTTCCGGCCGCCTGGTCAATCACGACAAGGCCTATTCCGGGGTCATGCGGCTGGGGGTCGAGACCGACAGCCAGGATCGTACCGGAGAAGTGGTGCGAAGAGCCGCGGTCGACCAGGTCGACGAAGCGGCGGTGCGGCGGGCGGCAGCCGCCTT
>SLSR01000080.1 GCA_007130365.1 Lentisphaeria bacterium | reverse complement strand
GAAAAAGAAGATGAGTGAAATTTCCAAATCATTAGAATCCGAAGCTGATAAAGTCAAATTAGAGGACTGACCCGCTGTAGAGCAAATTCCTATCACTTAGTCAATATAGATGCGGAAAACTTCCGGCGGCGCCTGGTTTTCCCGCATCAGCCGATGGATCAGCCCGCTCATTCTCCGTTCGACTTCCGGATCTTCAAGTGGCGAGTTCTGCCGCGGATCCCTGGCCAAATCGAACAGCAAATGCGGCTGACCGGGCTCCCGCTGGCCGGCCGGGATCTTCAGCAGCCGGTGGTTCCTGGTGAAGCCAAAGCCATCGTGCAGTTCGACCCGGGCCAGAGCTTCCGGCTTGACAAAGCCGCGCATGCGGGTCGGGAACAGGGTGTATTCGTAGGCTTGCCCCGGATTGACCGGAGCCCGCATATAGACATGGCGTCCGTCGGTCGCGTTGATGTGCCTGCCGAAATAGCCGAAGAGAATCGCCTGGTGCCCCCGGGCGGGATCGTCAAGCATCGGACCAAGGGGCAGGCCTTGCATGTCCGGGGGAATCGGCAGACCGAAATATTCCAGCAGGGTCGGCGCCAGGTCGATGGTCTGGGCCAGCGCCGAACAGCGTGCGCCGGGGCGGCCGCGCCGCGGATCCCACAGGAAGAACGGCGTGTTGGCGATCTCGTTGTAGAGCGGGGGGTTGTTCTTCGCGAACCAGCCATGCTCGCCGAGCATGAAGCCATGATCGGTATTGACGATCAGCATGGTGTCCTCCCACATTCCATGGCGGTCCATGGCATCGAGTATCCTGCCGAGCTGGCGGTCGCACATGGAAACCAGGGCGGCATAGCTCTGGCGGAAGTGTTCGACGATCTTTCCCTCGCCCTCCTCGACCTTCCGGTAGGGGGGCCAGTCGAGAGTGAGGCCGAGAGCGTCGAAATCGTGGTTGTACAGATCGCGGTATTGCGACTGGGTGAAGAATGGTTCGTGGGGGTCGAAGGTTTCCACGGTCAGAAACCAGTTGTCCTGGGCGTGGTTTTTGTCGAGAAACTGGAGGCCAAGGTCGAAAGTCACGGTCTGGGGCATTTTCTCTTCGGCATCGAGCCATTGTCGGTTGACATAGTCGCTCAGGGTGTGCGGCCCGCGCTTGGCAAGGCCTGCCGGATTGAAGTTGTCCGGCGGCTCCCTGACCGCCACATCGGCCTTCCACTGGTCGCCCTCCTGACCGCGCGCGATCTCCCACGAGCTGTAGCGGTTGTGGTAGGTGGCGCCGCCGTCCTCCCAGTAATGGTAGTGGTCGCTGACCAGGTGCGTGTAGACTCCGTGGTCGCGCAGGATCTGCGGCATCGAATCGTCGAACGGTTCGAGCGGCCCCCAGGATCGATGCAGAAAGTTGTAGCGCCCGGTATGGATTTCGCGGCGGGCCGGCATACAGGGCATGCTGCCGACGTAGAAGTTGTCGAAGACCGCGCTTTTCTCGGCCAGCCGCTGAAAGTTGGGCGCCTTCACCCAGTCGCAGCCATAGGGTGGCAGCAGGTGCCGGTTCAACGAGTCGAACATGACCATAATCGCCTTCATCAATGGTCTCCTTGGGATAATGCGTTCATATTGACAGTCGCTCAATTGTGCGGAGTCAGCAGACGGCCCAGGTCGGCGCTCTGCCGCCACTCGGGGCGAGCGGCGAAAACCCCGCGCCTCCCGTCCGGCTCGATCCCGCGCACGAACAAGTAGAAAACCCCGCCGAAATGAGTTTCGTACCGATAGTCCGGCAAAGTTCTTTGCAGATGCCGATGCAAGGCCACGGTATAGATCATCCATTGCAGGGCATAGCCGGCATCGCGAATCGCCCGGGGCAGGCCGGTGTCCGCGTCGCGGGCTGGATTGTCCGGCATCGCGAAATCTTCCGGCCGACCGCCCAGCCGATTGGTTTTCCAGTCGACAATATAATAGCGGCTGCGATGGCGAACGACCAGATCGACAAATCCGTTCATCAGGCCGCGCATTCGCTGCTTGCGCGCCTTTGCGGAGTCCGCAAAGGCCGCGCCTCCCGGTCGGGCGTAGACCCCGCCCCAGGAATCGAGCAGGCGCCAAATCTCTCCGGCAGCCAATTGCGGGCGTTCGGGCAGGGAAAAGGTAAAGGCCAGTTCGGAAACCCGGTCGGCAGGCGGAATGTCGGCCAAGGCAAAGGATGTGCCGAACGCAGTTTGCAGAGGTCTCCGGAGAGTGTCGCGCACCATTTCCGCGGCGACCTGGCAGCGTGACTCGGGATCAACCCCGTCCAGGCCGAAGCGGCGGAGCGCGTCGCGCGTCTGGTTTTCGATCTCGGTCTGTCGCGCCGCGAAATCGATTTTCTCGAAGATGCCGTGCAGGCAGTTGCCGGTGCGCACCCCACCCGGGAAGTTGTAGCGGGTGAGCGGGGACTCGCGGGGGGCGGCGACCGGCGGTTCCATTTCGTCGTCCTTGCCGCCGACGGCGCTCGACAAGTCGCTTTGCAAGGTTTCGGCCTTGGCGATCAGCGAGCTGAAGCTGTGCAGTCGCCAGGAACCCTCGACGGAGGGCGGCGGCGGCGGCGGAATCAGCTCCGAGGCAGACGGCAAAGTCGACAGGCGGAGCCGGGATCCCGGTGCGGCGGCGGGCGGGGGCGCCACCTCGACACAGTGGGCGGCGGCCCGGTGCGCGAACTGCTCAAGTTCCCGCCGCCTTCCCGAAACGCCCAGGCCGGCCAATTTTGTCCTGGTCGAGGTCAGCCAGTCAGGGTCGGTCGTTTCGGCGGCGGCTTGCGCCTCGGCATTTTCGCAATCATCTTCCGGGGCGGCGGCAAACAGGAAATAGTCAAGAGCGGAAACCCGGGTTCTGCCGGGGCTCGACGCCAAGTCTTCAGAGAACTGCAGGTATACCTTGCAGCAGGCCCGGGTCAGCGCCACGTAGACCAGGCGCATGCGCTCGGCCAGGTTTTCCCCGCGCTGCAGCCGGGCGCCCGGTTCGCCGTCCGTCAGATCGATGACGGGTCGCCATTCGAGCTTTGGATCATGGTATTCGAGCCAGCCGCGAGGCTTCAGGCGGGTCAGGTCGCGCCGCCAGAGAAAGGGGCAGAAGACAACCGGAAACTCCAGCCCCTTGCTCTTGAACACGGTCATGATCTTGACCGCTTCGGCATCGCTCTCCAGTTGAATTTCGTATTCTTCACCATGCTTTCCCTCGTCGGCGATCTGCCGCTCAAGCCAGGTTCGCAGGGTGGCCGGGGCAAATCCCTGCTCGACCATTGCCCGATGCAGGATTTCGGCCAGGTGCCTGAAGTTGGTCAGTCGCCGTTCTCCACCGCACCGACGCAACAGTCTGGCACTGGCGCTTTCCCGGGTCATCAGCTCCTGAAACATGCGGATGAACGAATGATCGCGCCAAAGTCGATGGCAGGCGGCGAAGCCGAGGCAGGCGTTCTCATATTTTCGGCGGGCCTGTTCAATGGTATGGCGAACCTCGGCCGGAGTCGTCTCCACGGTTTCGGCCAGGCTGAAAAAAATGTCCTGCATACTCCATCCGCCCAGCTCGGTGGCGAGGGCGGCTCGCATGCGTTCGCCGTCGCCCGGATCAAGAATCGCATCGAGCAGGCGCAAAAGTTCCTCGGCCTCGCCCGTGGCAAAGACACTGCCCGCGCTTTGGACTGCGGCAGGCACGCCGCGCGCCATGAGCTTCTCCTGAACCATTCGCGCCTGCCGATGTTCCTCGACCAGGATCGCCAGGTCGCCGGGGGCAAGCGGCCGCCACCCCGGCTCCTTGACTTTGACCCGAGCCGCGGGGCTTCCCGGATCGGACAAAAGCCCCAAAATCGCGGCGGCGACAGTTTCCGCCGCCCTGCCCTCCGGATCTTCGGCGGTCCTCGCCGACTCGTCCCATAGAGTGAAACAAGGGGCGGCCTCCTTCCGGGCGGCATCGGCGAAGCCGATCCGGTCGGCGTTCGGAGCCGGCTCAATCGGTTCGTAGCGAATGAAG
>SLSR01000270.1 GCA_007130365.1 Lentisphaeria bacterium | reverse complement strand
CGACTGAAGTCGCCGTTGCCCAGACGATTGCCCGAACCGTCGGCAAAGGCGGTTGCGGCCAGCGCCATGCCCCACAGCGCACCCGCCCGCAAAACTGTGCCGGCTTTATCCATGGTCGCTCCGCTGCCGCTGATTCAAACCACCGTTAAAATGGCGCCAACCCCAAACTCGCAATAGTCGGGCTGGCCGCCGCCGACAAAAATCCTGAATTCGCCGGGCTCGACCATCGACCGGCCGTCGTCGTCGTAGCAGGCCAACTGCTCGGGGCGCACCAGGAAACGCACCTCCTGCGACTCGCCCGCCCGCAAATGAATGCGGGCCACCCCCTCGAGATGCACCCTGGGCACCGCCACCGAAGCTTCAAGATCGCTGACATAAAGCTGCACCACCTCGTCGCCGTCGCGCCCGCCGACATTGCCGACCCGCACGGCAACCTCGAACTTCTCGTCGGCTCCGATCCTGGCTTTGCTCAAGGCCAAATCAGAATACTCAAACCGGGTATAGCTCAGGCCGTAGCCGAAGGGGAACAACGGTTCGTAATCGGCAAAGCGGTAGGTCCGGTTCTTCATCGAATAGTCGGCGAACGGCGGCAGAACCTCAAGCGAAGGCTCGAAGGTGATCGGCAGACGGCCGGCCGGATTGTAGTCCCCGAAGAGAACGTCGGCAAGCCCGTTGCCGCCTTCGGCTCCCGGATACCAGGCCATGACAATGGCCGGCAAATGCTCCCCGGCCCAGGCCAGGTCGAGACAACTGCCGCCGGTGACCACCAGAATCACGGGCTTGCCCAACTCGTGCAAGCGCTTGAGCAAGGCCTCCTGCCGACCGGGCAAATTGATCGAGCGCCGATCGCCGCCGCCATCGGAGGCCGCCACTTCGCCCTCCTCCCCCTCCAGCTCCGGGGAATAGCCCATAACCGCGATCACCGCATCGGACGAGCGGGCCAGATTTTCCGCCTGCGCAAAGCCGGTCTCGGCCTCCCCGGTCAGACTGCAACCGGCCGCGTACTTCACATCGGTTCCGACGGAAACCGCGTTGACGATTCCCTCGAACGGCGTGATCATTCTGCCCGCATAGCCATAGTAGTTGCCCAGCAACGGCCGCCAGGCGACGGCATTCGGGCCGACCACGGCGATCCGGGTCAAATCGCGGGACAGCGGCAGCAGACCGCTGTCGTTCTTCAGCAAGACCATCGATTCGCGGGCCGCCCGACGGGCCAGCCGCCGATGTTCCGGACACTCAACCACCTCGGCCGGGATCTGCGCATACGGCACCCGATGCGGCGGGTCGAACATGCCCAGCCTGAAACGCGCCCGCAACAGGCGGCGAAGCGAAAGATCGATCGCCGCCTCGTCGAGCAGTCCCCGCTCCACCGCCTCGACCAGGGATGGATAGGTCGAGCCGCAATTCAAGTCGCAGCCGTTGCGCACCGCCATTGCCGAAGACTCCATGGCGTTTTCGGTGATCTTGTGGTGCTGGTGGAAATCCCGGATCGCCCAGCAGTCGGAAACCACGAAGCCCTCGAACCCCCACTCCTCGCGCAAGATCCGGCCGAGCAGGGTCGGACTGCCGCAGCAGGGTTCGCCGTTGGTTCGGTTGTAGGCCCCCATAATCGACCAGGCTCCGGCCTCCTGCACGCATTCCTTGAAGGCCCGCAGGTAGGTCTCCCGCAGGTCGCGCTGGCTGCACACGGCATCGAAGCGATGCCGCTCCGGCTCCGGCCCGCTGTGTACGGCGTAGTGCTTGGGGGTGGCGACCAGCTTCAAGTACTCGGGATCGTCGCCCTGCAAGCCCTTGACAAAGGCAACCCCCAGCCGCCCGGTCAAATAGGGATCCTCGCCATAGGTCTCCTGGCCGCGCCCCCAGCGGGGATCGCGAAAGATGTTGATGTTGGGCGACCAATAGGTCAGGCCGAAATAGCGTTCATGGTTTCCCTGGCGCAAAGCCTGGTGGTGCTTGGCCCGAGCCTCGTCCGAGATCGCGTCCGCCACCCGCTGCAGCAAAGGCGGATTGAACGAGGCGGCCAGCCCGATCGCCTGCGGAAACACCGTCGCCCGACCGGCTCTTCCGACCCCGTGCAACCCCTCGTTCCACCAATCGTAGGCCTCGATCCCCAGGCGCGGAATGGCCGGCGCCTGATGAATCATCTGCGCCACCTTCTCCGGCAAGGTCAACTGTGCCAGCAGATCCTCCACGCGCTCATCCACAGACAGACTGATATCGCGAAACTTCAGGGAAACTTCCTTCTGACTCATAGGATCTATCCTTTGTTTAATTCCAGATCATGGTTGAATCTACCGTTGCCGTGGCCAAAATCAACCTTGAAAACAGGTTGAAAAAGACTATTTTATGATTTGAATGAGATTTCAAACTATGCACAGGCAAACTCCAACCCAGGCCAAAGACATCGCGAACGAAGGCTCGCTCGAAGCCCGCAATCAGTCCCGCAAGGCCAGGATGGTCTCGTATCGCGCCGGCTCTTTCGAAGAGGCCGAGAACTGGGACTTGCGCTTTTGGCAGAAACAGGGGCCGGAAGGCCGCCTGGCGGCGCTGCATGCCATGCACGATGACCTGAGCAAAGTCGAGACGGCAAGGGGACAAGGCCGGAAACTCGACGCAACCCAGCCAAGGCGACTGCCATCATGAACCCGAACCCGGACTTTGAAGACCTGCTGGAACTGTTTCACCGCCATCACGTTCGATATCTGATCGTCGGCGGCCTCGCCTTTGTCTATCATGCCCGGCCCAGATTCACCAAAGACATGGATCTGTGGGTCGAGAATTCATCCGCCAACATCGAACCGGCCAACCGCGCCCTGGCCAACTTCGGCAGCCCCACCTTGCTGGAGTACGACGACCCCGAACAGATCGTGCAGATCGGCCTGGCGCCGAACCGAATCGATTTGCTGGTCGAGGTGAAGGCCCTGTCTTTCGCCGAAGCCTGGCCGCGCCGCATAGAAGGCGCCTACGGCCGAGCCCCGGCCAATTGGATCGACCTCGACTCGCTGGAAGCCATCAAAAGCGCCATCGACGACCCCCGCCACCAGGAGGACGCCCGGATCCTGCGCAAGGTGAGAAGTATGAGATCGTCGTCCGATGGCTGAAGGCGAATCGGCAGACAGGCCCGGCACTATTCAACCCGGCCGGTTCCCGACCGAGCACCCCGGCCGCACCCCAAGCAGGGGCGCCTCAATCCGTGCCCGGGGCTGGCTGGGCGTTGAGGAAGCCCTTCAGGCTTCAATCCATCATCCTCCCAACCCAGGGCGGCGCTCCGCTTGCCCTGGGCTACGATGACGCCGGGCTTCCAGCCCGCGCCAAAAAAGATTGATTCATGATTGCGGCTTCACCGCGTCGGATCGGCGGCCTCGCCATTGTGGTTGAGCAGCGGGCGTTCGCGGGTTATATGCTGGCGAAAGCGCGCCTGCATATAATAGAGCGCGGGCACCACGGCCAGAGTCAGCACGGTGGCCACCAGCAAGCCGAAGATCACCGAAGAGGCCATCGACTGCCAGAACTGACTCATCGTCGTATCGTACTGCCAGCGGAATCGCCGGAAATCGAAGTTCAACTTCAGCGCCATCGGCAGCAACCCGAGAATCGTGGTGATCGCGGTCAGCAGCACCGGCCGGAAACGAATCATCCCGGCACTGACGATCGCCTCCCGCACCGGCTCTCCCCGCCGCTCGAACTTCTGAATCGCGTCGAGCATCACAATCGCATTGTTGACCACCACCCCGGCCAATGAGATGCAGCCGATCCCGGTCATGACAATGCCGAACGGCGCCCCCATGACCAGCAGCCCCACGAACACCCCCATCAGCGACAGCGCCACCGAGCACATCACGATCAGAGCCATCAATACCGAATTGAACTGAAGCACCAGAACCAGCATGATCAGGAAGACGGCAATGCCAAAGGCCTGCACCAGAAAGTCGACCGCCGCCATCTGTTCGGCATCGGCCTGCCCGAAACCATAGCTGATACCGGCCGGAAACCTATAT
>SLSR01000172.1 GCA_007130365.1 Lentisphaeria bacterium | reverse complement strand
TGGGTCATGTGCTCAACAACACTCTCCAGGATATCCTGGTGCGCCAGGCCAAAATGCGCGGGTGCGAAGTCTGCTGGGTGCCCGGCACGGATCATGCCGGCATCGCCACCCAGGCCCGGGTGGAGGCCTTCCTCCTGCAGACCGAAGAGATTACCCGCCACGACCTGGGACGGGAAAAGTTCCTCGAAAGAGTCTGGCAGTGGCGCGAACAGTATGGCGGCCGCATCATTGGCCAGTTGCGCCGCCTCGGCGCGGCCTGCGACTGGCGGCGCGAACGCTTCACCCTCGATCCCGGTCTTTCCGACGCGGTTCGGGAAGTTTTCATCCGGCTCTACGAAAAGGGCCTGATCTATCGCGGCCACCGCATCATCAACTGGTGCCCCAAATCCTGCACCGCGCTGTCCGACGAGGAAGTCACGCACCGCGAGGAGAAGGGCAGTCTCTGGCACTTCCGCTATCCCTTGAGCGATCAGTCCGGCGAGGTCACGGTCGCCACTACCCGTCCGGAAACCATGCTCGGCGACACCGCCGTGGCGGTGCATCCGGAGGATTCCCGCTACCGCCACCTGATCGGCAAACTCGTGCGCCTGCCTCTGGCCGACCGTCTGATCCCGATCGTCGGCGACCCATTCGTCGATCAGTCCTTCGGCAGCGGCGCGGTCAAGGTGACCCCGGCGCACGACCCCAACGACTACGAGATCGGCCGCCGCCACGATTTGCCGATGCTCGATGTGATGAACGACGACGGCACCATGAATCACGCGGCCGGCGCCGAGTTCGAGCACATGGATCGCTACGAATGCCGGGCGGCCGTGGTCGAGACCATGGATGAGCTGGGGCTTCTGGCCAAGGTCGAGGATCATGTCCACCAGATCGGCTACTCGGAGCGCGGCCATGTGCCGGTCGAGCCGCGGCTTTCCGAGCAATGGTTCGTGACCATGAAGCCGCTGGCCGAGCCGGCGCTGGCCGCGGTCGAGGAAGGGCGCGTGCGCTTCCACCCGGAACGCTGGGTCAAGACCTATCGCCATTGGATGGAGAACATCCGCGACTGGTGCATCAGTCGGCAGCTTTGGTGGGGGCATCGCATTCCCGCCTACTACTGCCAATCGTGCAGCCAGGTCGAGGTGGCCCGAGAAAGCCCGACGGTCTGCGGCAAGTGCGGCGGCCGCGAACTCCGCCAGGACGAGGATGTCCTGGACACCTGGTTCAGTTCCTGGCTTTGGCCCTTCTCGGTCTTTGGCTGGCCGGAGAGCAGCCGCGATCTCGAAAAGTTCTATCCCACCGACGCCCTGGTCACCGGCCCCGACATCATCTTCTTCTGGGTCGCCCGCATGATTATGGCCGGCCTCGAATTCATGGGGGAAATCCCCTTCCGCGATGTCTATTTCACCTCGATCCTGCGCGACGAACAAGGCCGCAAGCTGTCCAAGAGCCTGAACAACTCGCCGGATCCGATCGAGGTGATCGAAACCTACGGCGCCGATGCGCTGCGCTTCACCATCATTTATATCGCGCCACTCGGCCAGGACATCCGGTACAGCAACGAAAAGTGCGAGATCGGCCGCAATTTCGCCAACAAGATCTGGAACGCCGCCCGTTTCCGTCTGCATCAGGGCGATTGCGCGGCCGACTGGCAAAGCCTTGACAGCCTAGCCCCGACCAGCCTGCGGCCGGACGACCGCTGGATTCTCGACCGGTTCTCGGAAACCGCGAAGGCCGTCGATCAGGCGCTGGCCAACTTCCGCTTCCACGAATACGCGCACTCGATCTACGAATTCGCCTGGAACGAGTTCTGCGACTGGTACCTGGAGTCGGCCAAGGCGGTGCTGCAGTCCGGCGAGGCGATCGGACGCGCCGCCGTCTTGCGCATCTTCGACTACCTCATGTCCAGTCTGCTGCGTCTGCTGCACCCGATCATGCCCTTTGTCACCGAGGAATTGTATCATGCGCTGGGCTTCGCGGCCGAAGACGACGAGTCGATCATGTTCGCCGCCTGGCCGCAACCGTTGAGCGGCGAAGTCCGCAAAAAACTCGGGATCAATGTCGAGAACACCCGCATGGTGCAGGAAAAGTTCGACCTGATCCGCGCTCTGCGCAATCTCAAGGCGGCCTACAAGATCCCGGTGGGCCGCAAACTCAAGGTCGTCCTGGCCGCCAAGGGCGAAGCCGAAGCCGACTTTCTTCGGGAAGACCCCCTGTCGCTGGCCTTTCTGCTCTACGCCTCGGAAGTGGAGTTTGTCGAGGACTACCAGCCGCAGGGGCCGACCGGCACCGCCGTCGCCAACCTGGCCACCGCCTACCTGCCTCTGGCCGAGGTGCTCGACCTCGAGGGGGAACGGCAGCGTCTGGGCAGGCAGGAGGAAGGTTTGGCGGAGCAGATCAGAAACATCCAGAAGAAGCTGTCGAACCAGAAATTCGTCAGCAAGGCGCCGCCGGAGGTGGTGCGGCGCGAACGCGAGCGGCTGGAGGAAATCCAGGATCGGCGAGAGCGCATCCGGGAGCAGATCAAGGCTCTGGCCTGATTGATGCAGGCGAACTAGGACATGGGGTATTCATGGATTCCGTGTTTTTCGGGGCTATTTACTCAGTTTTACGGCAGGTTTGCGGCGGCCTGAAGCCAACCTAGAAAGGAACAGGAACAATGGAAATGGAACAGCAAATTCGCGAAGTGCTCGAACAGTTGCGCGGCTCCTTGCAGGCCGACGGCGGCGATCTGGAAGTGGTCTCGATCCAGGGAACCAAGGTCGCCCTGCGCCTGACCGGCGCCTGCGGCGGCTGTCCGCACGCCATGGTCACCCTGAAAGACGGGATCGAGCGCATCCTGCGGGAGAAGGTCAGCCCGGACATTCTGGTCGAGCGGGCCGACTGAACCTTTCCCGCCTCATAAACCTATGAATATCTTGCGCAATCATTTGCGACAAGCCCTCGTGGTCAAGCCCCGGCTCGACGGTTCGGGCTTTGCCGCCAATCTCAGCCTGGAAACGGACTTCGCCGGCTTTGCCGGCCATTTCCCCGGCGCTCCGGTGCTGCCCGGCATCTGCCTGATCACAGCCAGCCTGCTGGCTGCCGGACAAACCCGTCAACGCACCTGTCGGCTGAGCCGAATCAGGAACTGCAAGTTCTTCTCCCCGGTCGCACCCGGCCAGGCCATTTCATTCGAAGGCCGGATTGGCCAGCCCGATGACCGCGGCGAATATCGCATTGATGTCGACATTGCCTGCGAAGACCGCAAAGTGGCCAGCCTCCGTCTGCTGGCCCGGGATCTGCCGTGACCCGGTCTCCAGAGCCTATGTTTATGCGCAAACGGAACGACCGGCTGTTCAGAAAACGACAAGGCCGCAATAATGATAATGGTTTGCCGATGAACTACGCTCAGGAAGAAATCGTCCGGCATCTGCGGGAGCTGGTCGAAAAACTGCTCGCCAATTCGCCGCGCTGTCACGACATCGATCATACTCTGCGCGTGCTGGAAAACGCCCGTCGCCTGGTTCGGTTCGAGGGCGGCGATCCTTTCGTGGTGGAATGCGCCGCTTTGCTGCACGACATCGGACGCCTGGCCGAATTCGCCGACAACGGCAAGACCTGCCATGCCCTGATCGGCGCCGAAAAGGCGGGCGGGGTTTTGCGCCAGGCCGGACTCGAGGACTCCGGCCAAATTCAGCATATCGTCGCCTGTATCGCCACCCACCGCTATCGCAATCGCGGCAGCGCAGTCCCGGCCACCATCGAAGCCAGGATCATTTTCGACGCCGACAAGCTGGACTCGATGGGCGCGGTCGGGATTGGCCGCGCCTTCCATTTTGCCGGGCGCATCGGCGCCCGCGTCCACAACCGGCGCGAGGAGGCCTTGCGGGGAGCAAGCTACGGCTCTGAAGATTCGGCCTATCGCGAGTATCTGGTCAAGCTTTGTCGGCTGAATGATTGCCTGCTGACCGGTGAAGGCCGCCGCCTGGGATGCGAGCGCCATCGCTTTATGCAGGAGTTCTTCACTCGTCTCGAAGCGGAAACCGCGAATTGAAATCAGGGAACAAGCGGATGACGACTGCCCTGAGTTATATCGCCGATCTTCACGTTCACTCCAGGCACTCAAGGGCGACCAGCCCCCAGTGCAACCTGGAAAGCCTGCATTACTGGGCTCAGCTTAAGGGGGTCGCAGTGGTCGGCACCGGCGACTGCACCCACCCGGGCTGGCTCTCCGAACTGCAGGACAAGCTGGTGTCCGCCGACAACGGCCTTTATCGTTTGCGCCCGGAACTCGCCGCCCCGGTCGACCGCCGCGTGCCGGCGCTTTGTCGAGCCGATGTGCAGTTCATGATCAGCGGCGAAATCAGCTCGATCTACAAGCGGGACGGGGCGGTGCGCAAGATTCATTCCCTGATTCTGATGCCAAGCCTGGCGGCGGCTCGGGAGCTGAGTCGGCAACTGGCCCGGCGCGGCAATGTCCATTCGGACGGCCGCCCGATTCTCGGACTCGACCCGCGCGACCTGCTGCACATCATGCTCGAGATCGACCCCGCCGCCGTCCTGGTCCCGGCTCATGTCTGGACTCCCTGGTTCGCCTTGCTCGGCTCGAAATCCGGGTTCGATTCGCTGGAACAATGTTTCGGCGACCTGACAACCCAAGTATTCGCGGTCGAAACCGGACTGTCGTCGGATCCGCCGATGAATTGGCGCGTCGCCAGTCTGGACGGTCTGCGGTTGATTTCCAATTCCGATTTGCATTCTCCGAAAAATCTCGGCCGCAACGCCAATCTGTTTGGTGGAACCCCCGCCTATGACGCGATCATGGCAGCCCTGCGCGAGCGCCATGGCAGAGCCTTCGGCGGCACGATCGAAATGTTTCCCGAACAGGGCAAGTATCATGCCGACGGCCACCGCAAGTGCGAAGTCCGCATGACGCCGGAGGAAAGCCTGGCGGCCGACAACCTGTGCCCGGCCTGCGGCAAGCCCCTCACCCTCGGGGTGCTGCATCGCGTCCACGAACTGGCCGCCCGCCCCTCCGGCTTTCGCCTGCCGGCCGCCCCGCCCGCCCACTATATCATACCGCTGCCCGAGGTCGTCGGCGAGCTGCTGCAGCGCGGCAGCGCCAGCCAGGCGGTCGAGCGGGCGGTTTGGCAACTGCTCGAGAACTATGGGCCGGAGCTGTCGATCCTGCTCAAGCGGCCGCTCGGCGATTTCGCCGGTCTCGAGCTGCCGGGACTGAGGTTGCTGTCCGAAGCCCTCCGTCGGCTCCGCCAGTGCGAGGTGATCAGAGAAGCCGGCTACGACGGCGAGTACGGAACCGTCCGCCTGTTCGCCGACGGCGAGTTGCCGGAGCTTGCCCGGCGCCGATTGATCGCCAGCGCCGACCGCCTGCGACAGCGGGTGGCTGGAGTGGATGCGTCGAGCCCGCCTTAGCCTGATTAATTCATGGCCGAATTTCGCTCCCTTTGGGCCAGGCCATTTCGGCGCATGAAATCATTCCGCTTGCGCAAACCGACTAGTTGTGGTAAAGTTAAAGTAGGCACGACAAGACATGTCGGCCGCAAAATAAACCTTTGCACAACAAAAAAATCGCAGGAGAAAAACAAGATGTTCGAGACAATGGAAAAAATGATGATGGCCGGGCTCGGCGCGATCTGCATGACCCGGGAAAAGGCGGAGAAACTGTTTGACGAATACGCCGCTCGCGGCCAGGAGCTGAAAAAGAACAAGGAAGGCTTTGTCGCGGAAATGCTCGAGTTCGCCGAAAAGAACCGCAACGAACTGGAGTCGATGATCGGCCGTCAACTGAAGAAAACCATGGCCAATCTGGAATTGCCGAGCAAGGCGGATCTCGAGCGCTTGGAGAAGAAGCTGGACAAGGCGCTCTCCAAACTCGACGCCGAAGCGAAGTAAAGCGGGGATCCGGGCTTGTTCGGACGCAATCTCCATCAACTCCGCCGCTATCGCCATATCATGGTGGTTCTGGGCAAGTACGGATTTCAGGAAGCCGCCGACATTGTGGCCGGTCGCTTTCCGGTTCATCCATTGCGCTGGCTGATCGGCAGACGCCGGAAAAAACCGCACGCCCATCGCCTTAGTCGCCCGGAAAGAGTTCGTTTGGCCCTCGAAGAGATGGGGCCGATGTTCATCAAGCTCGGACAGTTGCTGAGCACCCGCCCCGACCTGGTTCCCGACGAATACATCGCCGAACTGGAGCGCCTGCAGGATCGGGTGCCGCCGGTCGACGGCGCCTTGATCAAGGCCGAAATCGAGAGCTATCTCGGGCGTCGTATCGTCGACCTGTTCGCCGAATTTCAGCCCCACCCTCTGGCGGCGGGCTCGATCGCCCAGGTGCATCGGGCTCGTTTGTTCGACGGTCGGGAAGTGGTGGTCAAGGTGCGGCGTCCGCAAATCGTCGAAACCATGCGAGCCGAAACCGGGATTCTGAAGGATCTGGCCGGACTTCTGCGAATCGTGGTTCTGGACGAAGGGGACATCGACATTCAGCAAATGGTCGACGAATTTTCGGAGGCCATCATGCGCGAGGCGAATCTCGACTTGGAGCGCAAGAACCTGAGCCGCTTCCAGACCCACTACGCCAACGATCCGACGGTACACATCCCTTTCTTCTGCAAAGATCTGTGCTGCGAAGGCGTGCTTGTCATGGAGTACATCGCGGGGATTCGCCCGGGCCGGCCGGAAGTGGTGCGCAAGGCCGGGCTCGATCCGAAAATCATCTCCGAGCGGGGGGCTCGCTTTGTCCTCAGGCAGATTTTCGAGCACGGGCTGTTCCACACCGATCCGCATCCCGGCAACTTGTTTCTGCTGCCCGGCAATGTGCTGGCTCCGATCGACTTCGGCCAGGTCGCCCGACTTGGACGCGGCGATCTGCAACTGCTCAACGAAATCGTCGTTGCGATCGTGGAGAACGACGCGCAAGTTATGCTGCGGGCTCTCGACCGCAATCAAATGATCGGCGAAAGCACCGACGAATCCCGCCTGCGCAGCCAGATCGAGAACATGCTGGCCGCCTACACCGGGCTGCCGCTGTCCGAAGTCCCCTTCAATGAAATGATCGCCGAAGTCTTTGCCGTCATTCGCCACAATCACATTCGGCCGCCGCGCCAATTCACCCTGATGCTCAAGACCATGCTGACCCTGGAGAACATGGCCACTACCATGGATCCAGAGTTCAACCTGGTCGAGTATCTGCAGCCCTATGCCAGAAAGTATCGCCTCGACTCCTTCGGTCCCCGCAACCTCGCCCGCAATTTGCGCAACGCCATGCGCGAAGCCGGCGCTCTGGCCAACCGCATGCCCGACGACATGCACAGCATCCTGAACAAGCTGCGCAGCGGCAAGTTCCAGTTGCGCATTCATCACGAACACCTGAACGAACTGTCCGACACCGTCAACAAAAGCTCCAGTCGCGTCAGTTTCGCGCTGATTATCGCGGCGCTTCTGGTCAGCTCCAGCATGCTGGTGCCGCAGGAGGGAACTCTCCTGCGACTGATCAGCTATCAGCATCTCGGCATGATCGGCTACCTCGGCGCCGCCGTGCTTGGCGTCGGCATGGTGATCTCGATGATTCGAGGCCGCCACGTCTGAACCTAAGTAGCTGCGCCGAGCCCGCCGGAGGCGGCCGCCGCACTTCGAAAGGGACTGCGGCTCGGCTGCGGTATCGTGGCGAGGAGGGTCATTGTAGTTTGGCCGATCACGGCTATTTTGTCTGCTCAAGAGAAATCATCCGAATCGACCGATTTTCAGAAAGAGTCATGACGCAGCCACCATCGTTGCTTGATCAAATCGAATCGCCGGCCGACTTGCGCCGTCTGCCCCTGACGAAATTGCCCGAACTGGCCCGGGAACTGCGGGGTGAACTGTTGCGCGTGGTCGCGGCCAATGGCGGTCATCTCGCCTCCAACCTTGGCATTGTCGAGCTGACCATTGCGCTTTTGCGGGTGTTTGGCGACCACGACGACCGGATTGTCTGGGACACCGGCCACCAGGCCTACGCCTACAAGTTGCTGACCGGCCGTCGCCAACTGTTTCAATCCCTCCGCCAGCATCAGGGTTGCTGCGGCTTCCCCACACGCCAGGAAAGCCGGTTCGACATCTTTGGCGCGGGTCACGCCGGCACCGCGATCTCGGCCGCCACCGGCCTGACCGTGGCCCGCGAATGCATGAAGCGCAAAGGCCGGGTGATCGCGGTGGTCGGCGACGGGGCTCTCGGTTGCGGGGTCTCGCTCGAGGGGCTGAACAATGTCATCGAATCGACCAATCGCCTGATCGTCGTGCTCAACGACAACAAGATGTCGATCTCGCCGAATGTCGGCGGCCTGGCCCGCTATCTCAACCGCCTGATCTCCGGGCCTCGCTACAACCGCCTGAAAGGCGCGGTTTCCCGCACGGTCGACCGGATTCCCGGGATCGGCGGCTGGCTGCATCGGGCGATACACCGCTTCCAGGAGAGCGCCAAGCACATGCTGGTTCCCGGCGCCTTCTTCGAAGAGCTTGGATTCCGCTACATCGGCCCGCTCGACGGACACGACACCGAGGAATTGATCGCCACCCTGGAAAAGCTGAAACCGCTCGATCACCAGCCTCTGCTGATCCACGTGCTGACCGAGAAGGGCCGCGGCTTCGCCCCTGCCGAAGAGGATCCGGCCGCCTACCACGGCCTGGGGAAGTTCGATCCGCAAACCGGCAAACCCCTGCCGCCCAAGCCGCCGCGACCCGCGGTGCCCTCTTTCGGCGAAGCACTCGGCAGCCATCTCGACAAGCTGATGCGGGGCAACGACCGGGTAGTCGCCATCACCGCCGGCATGTGCGACGGCACCGGCTTGAGCGAAATCCGCGACCATTTCCCCAGGCGCTTCTTCGATGTCGGGATTGCCGAAGAGCACGCGGTGGTGTTCGCCGCCGGCATGGCCACCCAGGGCTTGCGCCCGGTGGTCGCCATCTACGCCACCTTCATGCAGCGAGCCATGGACTATGTCTTCCACGATGTCGCGCTGCAAAACCTGCCCGTCGTCTTCTGTCTCGACCGAGCCGGTGTTGTGGTCGACGGCCCGACCCATCACGGCATTCACGATCTCGCCTTTTGGCAGGCTGTGCCCAACCTGGCGATTCTGCAGCCGGCCGACGGCGGCGAACTGCAGGCCATGCTCGAGTTCGCGGTGGAGCTTGAGCGCCCCTGCCTGATCAGGTATCCGAAAACCGACGGGGTCGAAGACTTGCCCCGAGGCGAGGAGTCGACACCCCTGAGCCTGGGACGGGCGGAAGTCGTGCGAACCGGTCGGGATCTGGCCATTTGGTGCCTGGGCTACGAGACCAAAACCGGACTGGAGGCGGCTGGCCTTCTGGCGCAATCCGGAGTCCAGGCCACTGTGGTCAACGCCCGCTTTGTCAAGCCCCTGGATCGCGAGCTGCTCTGTCGGCTGGCTGAACAAATGCCGGTCGCAACCATCGAGGACCACTGTCTTGGCGGCGGTATGGGCAGTTTGGTCAATGGCACTCTGACCAACTTGCGCGAAGCTCGCGTGCGCAATTTTGGCTGGCCCGAGGATCGTTTTGTCCCCTGGGGATCGCCCGAAAAGCTGCGGCGGCAGTTCGGCTTGACTGCCGAACAAATTGCCGAGAGCATAGTCGAATGGCTGCATGCCCTATATGGCGAGGAATCCTCCCAGGGTTGAAGTTCGGAAATCGGCGCTTTGAGTGCGAAGGCAGCGCCCGCCTGGGTACGTTTGGCGACCAGGCGTATCCGCCGAGGCGGGGCGAAGTGTTTGCGGAGGGATCTGTCGCCTTTGCCCGGCGATTTGGGCAATCGGTTGACCCTGGGCTTTTGAATTGTACCGGGGCGCCGCCCCGAAGTCCCCACCCCAACGGGGTGTTCCAACCCAGAAGCCTGGGGTCAAGCGAAGCGCGACCCCGGGTAGATGTGGAAATGATCATTGGCGGGCTGGAAGCCCGGCGTCACCGTAGCCCAGGTCAAGCGAAGCGCCGCCCTGGATTGGGAGGATGATGGATTGAAGCCTGAAGGGCTTCCTCAGCCTCCTCCACCGGGAAACCACGACCGGTGTTTCATGCAGGCGGCCATGCCGAAGCGGTTGATTGTTCCGCGAGGTGGGGGGCTCTGAAATTGGGCGAGTGGCCGGGGCCGACGCCCAGTTTGCGGCCGAGTTGCAGTATGCGTCTTTTCATGCAGCCGTGACACTGCTCGGCGGTCTCGGCAATGCAGGCCTTGGCCGGATATATTTCGTACATCGCCCGGTATTCGGGCGGGGTCAGGTTGGGCATCACGACATTGGCTCCGCGCTGCAATCCCAACTCGCGACCGGTCGCCTTGTTCAGAGTGGCCAGGGCAGTGGTGCTGGGGATGTTGGCGCGCGGGCAGAGCAGCCGCGCCAGGGCGATCGCCTTGTAGGTCATCGCCTCTGTGTTGGGAACCTGTTCCGGTCGATCTTGCGCGGCCATGAATTCCGCATGCAGCGGAGTGGCCTGGTGCGGAATGAAGGGGCCGACCCCGATCATGTCCAGGTTGAGTTCGCGGAAGGTTTCCAGGTCGACCGCCAAGTCCTCGAAGGTCTGGCCGGGTATGCCGATCATGACTCCGCTGCCGATTTCATAGCCCAGTTCGCGCAAGGTGCGCAGCAACTGAATGCGATCCGACTTCTCGCCGCCGACCGGGGGGTGGATATGCTCGAACAGTTGCGGATTGGCGGTCTCGAAGCGCAGCAGATAGCGGTCGGCGCCCGCCGCCTTCCAGGTGCGCAAATCGGCTTCCGCCCGCTCCCCCAGGCTAAGCGTCACCGCCAGCCCCGTAGTCTGTTTGATCCGCTCGATAATCCGCGCCAGCCAGTCGGCCGCGAAACCGCAGTCCTCCCCCGACTGCAAGACCACCGTGCCGTAGCCGAAGCTCCTGGCCTGTTCGGCGCACCCGAGAATCTCGCTCTCGCACATGCGATAGCGTTCGACTTCCCGGTTGTCGATGCGCAGTCCGCAGTAGCCGCAGTTGCGGCGGCAGTAGTTGCTGAACTCAATCAGGCCGCGCAGATGAACTTGCTCGCCGACCTCGCGCCGTCGCAGATCATCGGCCAGCCGCCAAAGTTCCGAGAGTCGATTCGGCTCGGTTTCGCGCAACCATTGAATTATCGCTTGTCGGTCCATATTGCTCTTCTGGCTGCGGCCTGGCGCCGCTTGGGATGCTTGCGCGAAGCGCTGTGTAGTGCCCGCGGCACGGTTTTACAGCTCTTCCCTCCGATCTCCGATCCACTACGCACTACACATTAGGCATTAGGCGTTACACATTAACAACTCCCGCCCTCCGGCCTCTGCTCCATTAGTGAAGATTAGTGTGAATTGGTGGTTAAAGCATGCCTTCCTGCGCCCGGCGGGCTGAAGCACCGCCTCCACTGCCGCGCAGACGCGGAACTGCGGCAGCTTATTTCCCAAACGCTTGCCTCCTTCCGTCCTTCGAATCCCGGAACCTCGGAACTTCGGAACCGAAAAATGACCCATGGCCGACAATCACAGCAGGGGCGCGATGACCAGGCTGACAATCGCCATCACGTTGATTAGAATATTCATTGAGGGGCCGGAAGTGTCCTTGAGCGGATCGCCAACCGTGTCGCCGACCACGCAGGCCTTGTGGACCGCCGAATTTTTTCCGCCGAAGTGGCCGGACTCGATATATTTCTTGGCATTGTCCCAGGCGCCGCCCGCATTGGACATGAAGATGGCCAGCAGCATGCAGCCGAGGAGAGCCCCGACCAGCAGACCGCCGAGCGTTTCCGGCCCAAGGACGAAGCCGACCACGACCGGCGCCCCGATCGCCAGCAGGGCGGGCAGAATCATTTTCTTCAGGGCGCTGGCGGTGGCGATATCGACGCAACGAGCCGAGTCCGGCTCGGCCGTGCCTTCCATCAGTCCCGGGATGTCGTGAAACTGTCGCCGCACCTCTTCAATCATTTCATAGGCGGCGTCGCCGACCGCCGTCATGGTGATCGCGCCGTTCAGGAAAGGACAAATTCCGCCAAGTAGGATGCCGATCATCACGGTCGGATCGGAAACGCTGATCGAGAAATCCGGATATTTCTGGCTGATCACATTGACATAGGCCGCAATCAGCGAGATCGCGGCCAGGCCGGCCGCGCCGATGGCGAACCCTTTGCCGATGGCGGCGGTGGTGTTGCCGACCGCGTCAAGCCGGTCGGTAATGTCGCGAGTTGTGTGTTCAAGTCCAGCCATCTGCGCGATCCCCCCGGCGTTGTCGGCGATCGGGCCGTAGGCGTCGATCGCCATCGTAATCCCGATCGTGGCCAGCATGCCGACGGCCGCGATGCCGACCCCGAACAGACCGGCCTGGGAATTGGCCAGAAAGATGGCGCCGGCCACGATCAGCATCGGATAGACCACCGAAAGCAGGCCGGTGGCCAGGCCGGTGATCATCACGGTGGCGGTGCCGGTGCGGCCGGAGCGGGCGATATGGCGAACCGGCGGGCCGCCGGTGAAGTATTCGGTGGAGAGCCCGATCAGCACGCCGCCGATTGCGCCGCCCAGCAGGGCGAACCAGACTCGCGGTGAAATCTCGACCCAGTGAATCAGTCCGCCGCTGGTCAATACGAAGATCAGAGTGGCTCCGATCGTGCCCACCCGCAAGGCTTTGGCGGGATGGCGGTTGGCGAACACCAGCACCAGCCCGATCCCGCCGAGGGCGCACAGAAGGCCAAGCGCCGCCAGCAGCAGAGGCAGAGCCATCAGGGCAAAGCCGCTGTCCGCCTGTTCGCCGAGCAATTGCTGCCGAGCCGCCAGCCCCATAGTGGCGGCGATCGCGATGGTCGCGATTTGCGAATTGCAGAAGGATTCGAAAAGGTCGGAGCCCATGCCGGCGACATCGCCGACATTGTCGCCGACATTGTCGGCGATCACCGCCGCGTTGCGCGGATCGTCTTCGGGAATCCCGGATTCAACCTTGCCGACCAGGTCGGCGCCGACATCGGCCGCCTTGGTGAAAATGCCGCCGCCGACCCGGAAAAAGACGGCGACCAGCGAGGCGCCCATGGCGAAACCGTGAATCGCGTGCGCGTGTTCGCCGCGCCCCAGCCAGATAAACAACAGCCCGATCCCCAGGATCGCGGTCGAAGCCACGCTCAGCCCCATCACCGAACCGCCGACAAAGGCGACGCGCAGGGCGCTGGCCTCGCCCTCGCGGTCGGCCGCCATCGTGGTGCGCATGTTGGCGTGAGTGGCCGTGTACATGCCAATCCATCCCACTCCGAATGAACAGAGGGCTCCCAGGAAAAAGGTGACCCCCTCAAGCGGATCAAGAAAAATGGTGACCAGCACGCCGACCACAATCGTGAAGATCGCCAGAATCAACATCTCCCTTTTCATGAAGGCCATGGCTCCCTGGTAGATGCGCCCGCCAATCGCCTCGACCACCGGATGATCGACCGGCTTGCGCATAATCCGCCAAAGCAGAAGGCCGACGGTGGCAAACCCTAAAAGTCCAGTTAGCGGAACTAGCCAAATGATCGCTGAAGACATCGAAATCTCCTTGAAAACAGGGTTCTTGCCCGGGATTCGAAACAGGGAAAATCAGCCCGCACTGTACACCCGGCAGAGGAACCGCGCAAGTGGTGCCGGGTGAATAGCCGTAATGCGCCAGTCTTGGTGCGGACTTCCATCCCGCCAATGAATGTGGACAAAAACAAGGCACTGCCCGCGAAGAGGATTGAAGGCCGCCGCTCCGAGCCGACGGCAGGGCCGGACTCTGGCTATTCGGAGACGAGCACTGATTCCAGATAGCCCTGGACTGCCCGACGGTCGGCGGTCAACTGCCGACAGCGGCTTTCCTTCCGGAGAATGTCGGCGATCATCGGATGGCGGGCGATATCCCGCCCCAGCGCCTGCTCGATGGCGGCCGGAAACTTGGCGGGATGGGCGGTCGCCAGGCAGATCGTCGGGCTGTCGGAAACCTGAAAGCGTTCGGCCACCGCCACCCCGACCGCAGTGTGCGGATCCAGCAGATAGTCATATTTCGACTGATAATCGCGAATCGTGTTCAGAGTGGCCTGACGGTCGGCGGCGCCGGCCGCGAACTGGCGGTCGCATCCCGGCAGCTCGATCCTGCCGGCCGCCTCGAACTGGCGCAGCAGCTCGCGCACCGCCGCGCCGTCCTCGCCCAGCCGGTAGTAGAGGTAGCGCTCGAAATTGCTGGCCACCTGGATGTCCATCGACGGACTCAAGGTTTGCCGAACCTCGCCCTTCTCGTATATGCCCTTCTTGAAAAAGCGACTGAGAATATTGTTTTCGTTGGTCGCCAGGATCAGACGGCTGATCGGCGCCCCCATGCGCCAGGCCAGGTAGCCAGCGAAAATATCGCCGAAATTGCCGGTCGGCACGCAGAACTGGACGGTTGCCGCCCCGGTCTGTTCGCGGGTGCGGAAGGCCGCGTAGAAATAATAGACAATCTGCGCCAGCACTCTCGCCCAGTTGACCGAATTGACCGCGCCAAGACGATACTTCCGCTTGAAGGCGAGATCGGAAAAGATCTCCTTGAGAATGCGCTGGCCGTCGTCGAAGCTGCCGGTCAGCGCCAGGTTGTGGACATTCTCATCGAGCACCGTGGTCATCTGTCTTTCCTGGATCGGGCTGACCCGACCGCTCGGATGCATGATGAAAATGCGGATGTGCCGCTTGCCGCGCACGCCGTGGATGGCGGCGCTGCCGGTGTCCCCGCTGGTCGCCCCGAGAAGATTCAGTTCGCCGCCGCGCCGCTCCA
>SLSR01000193.1 GCA_007130365.1 Lentisphaeria bacterium | reverse complement strand
TAAAGGTCGCGCATGTTGAACGCCATGAAATCGTTGTCAGCGAAGCGGTTGTCGCAGTCGTTATCGCCGTGGTTCGATTACGAAAGCGATTACGACAACGACAACGGACTGGATTCGGGCGTTTTACTTGCGCGTTGCAATGAGTTCTGGGGCTCGGGACGCGAGGGGGGGGCAAAGACCGCATCGCCGCAGTTTTCAACCATGCGGCCAGGGAGGCGACCTCGACTATGCAATCCCGTGGCGATGCATTTTCCGATATAGACTGCTCGGATCGATGCCAAGCTGCCGGGCGGTGGCGGAACGATTGTTGGCATGATTCCGGAGCGCCTCCTGAATCGCTCGTTTTTCCAGGTCTTTGAGAGTAAACGGCGCGGAGCCATACTCCCGCTTGGCCATGGCGGAAATCTCCGGCGGCAAATGCGCAATCCGGATCTCGCCGCCACCGCGGCACAAGACAAAAGCATGCTGCATAATGTTTTCCAGCTCGCGTATGTTACCCGGAAAGTGATAGCGCATCAGCACATCAAAAACCTCCGAATCAATGCGCTCGACATTCTTCCCCGTCTCCGCATTCAGCCGATGCCGGAAATGCTCGACCAGCAGCGGAATGTCGCACTTTCGCTCGCGCAGCGAGGGCAGTTCCAAGCGCAATACATTCAAGCGGTAATAGAGATCGTCGCGAAAATTTCCCGCTTTCATCAATTCCTCCAAAGACCGATTGCTGGCAGCAACAATCCGAACATCGCTCCTTACGCTCTGGACGGAACCCAGAGGCTCGTAGGTCTTTTCCTGCAGCACCCGCAACAAGCGCACCTGCATGGCGGCGGATATGTTCCCGATTTCATCAAGAAACAGGGTGCCGCCGCGGGCCAGGTCGAAACGCCCCGGCTTGTCCATCTTCGCATCCGTAAACGCCCCCTTGCGATAGCCGAACAACTCGGACTCCAGCAGTGTGTCCGGCAGCGCTCCGCAATTGACTGCCACAAAGGGTTTGGCCTGGCGCGGGGAAAGCTGATGGATGGCGCGGGCGAGCAACTCCTTGCCGGTGCCGCTGGCGCCTTCAATCAGGATCGGAACCTGCGACGCGGCCACATCGGGCAGGAGAGCAAAAATTTCATGCATCCTGGGATGGCGGCTGACAATGTCCTGAAAGGTATAGGATTGACTGATGCGGCGACGCAGTTCCTCTTCCGAACTCACGTCGCGAAAAGTCTCGATCCCCCCGACATAGCGACCCCCGGCATCGCGAAGAGCCCCGGCATTGACGCACACCGTCAAGCTTCGCCCGCCGCGATCGACCATCGCAACCCGCCGCCCGGTAACACTCTCGCGACTCTTTCGCACCTCTTCGAGAATACAGCGCGCACCACACACATTGGCCCGAAAAATATCCTGGCAGGGTCGACCAAGGGCTTCCTCGGCGGCAAACCCGGTAATCCGTTCGGCCGCTCGATTGAAGAAGGTAATGCATTTGTTGGCGTCGACGGTGAACACTCCCTCGGCAATGCAATTCAGCATGGCCGTCAGATGTGCCATGTCAACATTGTGCTCTGATTCTGCGGAGTGTTTTTTCATAGTCCTGCGAAATTTTCCCAAAACTGCATGCATGCGCCTTGCCTTTGACTAAAGCCTGCCGACAAACCAATCACCCAGGCGGGCAGGGAACTATAGGATTCCATCCTGCATTTTTCCACTCCCCCGCTTGCCGGACGATAAACCCGGCTTATATTATAGTTTCTTTGCCGGTTAAGATTTTACTCCGAACCATCGTCGGCCGAACCGAGACGACAAGGCCGAAACGGAAAAAAGAAGAGAGACAACATGGCTACAAGCGCATATCGCAACAAGAACCAAAGACGCCCCCGCAAAACCGCCGGCGAACGCCGCCAGCGCATGAAGACGCAACGCCGTCGGCTGGAGGCTCTCGGCGTGATCAGCCCGGAAGAGATTGCCAAGCTGGGCTCCAAGCACCTGCGGCAAGCCGTGGTCAAAGCCGAACAGCAGGCGGCTCGCGCCAAAGGCCAGTAGCCTTTGGCAATCGCCAATTGGCCTTCCCTGAAATGCCCGCGTTTTTTGCGGGCAGATTGCGCCACCGCCGTTCCCACATGCCTTCCTCACACTCGCCATCCGCTATCGTCTTTCTGCCCACGACTCGGGCCGAAATGCAGAAACGCGGCTGGTTCGAGCTGGACATTCTGCTGATTGGCGGCGACGCCTATGTCGATCACCCGGCCTTTGGCCTGGCCGTGGTCGGCCGCGTTCTGGAAGCCGCAGGCTGGCGCGTGGGCATTGTGGCACAGCCCGACTGGCGCCACCCGGACAGCCTGCGCGTCATGGGTCGGCCGCGCCTGTTCTGCGGCGTCACCGCCGGCAATCTCGACTCCATGCTGGCCAACCAGACCGCCGCCCGGCGCCAGCGCCGCGAGGATGCCTACAGCGAGAACGGCATCCCCGGCCGCCGCCCCAACTATGCCTCGGTGGTCTACGCCAATCTGGCTCGCCAGGCCTTTCCCAAAATCACCGTGGTGGTCGGCGGCATCGAGGCCAGCCTGCGGCGCATCGCCCACTACGACTACTGGCAGGACCGAGTTCGCCCCTCCCTGCTGGCCGACAGCAAGGCCGACCTCCTGGTCTACGGCATGGGCGAGGCGGCCGTACTGAAAATCGCCCGCCGCTGTGCCGACAATTCCAGCCTGCGCGGCATTCGCAACACCGCCCGCCTGCTCGGCGCCGCGGAGTCCGCAAACCTCGACCCCGCCGCGGCCGTCGCCCTGCCCTCCCGCGAAGAGTGCCAGAGCAATCCGCGCGCCCTCCTGCAGGCCACCAAACAAGTGGAATTCGAGCAGAACCCGTTCACGGGTCGGCCTCTGAGCCAATGGCATGGGAAGCGTCTGCTGCTGGTCGAGCCGCCAGCCCCGCCGCCGACCAGCACCGAACTCGACCGCATCTACCGACTGCCCTTCACCAGGCTGCCCCACCCGGCCTACCGCGATCCGATTCCGGCCTGGGAAACCGTGCGCGACTCGTTCACCGTGGTCCGCGGCTGCTGCGGCGCCTGCTCCTTCTGCGGACTCGGCCTGCACCAGGGAAAATTCATCAGCAGCCGTTCGCCGGAATCAGTGGTCGAGGAAGTTGAGAAACACGCGCAATCGCCACTCTTTCGCGGCACGGTCAGCGACCTGGGCGGACCGACCGCCAACCTCTACGGCTGCCGCAACGGCCTGCACCCGGCCTGTCGCGACTGCCGTCGTCCCGGCTGCCTGTTTCCGAAGGTCTGCCCGCACCTCGAACTGACGGCGGAACCGGCGATCGGACTAATCCGCAAAGTGAACAGGCTGCCGGCCGTCAAGCACCTGTTCGTGCAGTCGGGCATTCGCATGGATGTGGCGCTGCGCTTTCCGGAATACATCGAGGAGCTGGTGGCCAACCATGTTTCCGGCCACCTCAAGGTGGCGCCCGAACATCTGCACCCGACCGTGCTGCGGAGAATGCGCAAGCATGACGCCAGGGTCTTCGACCAGTTTCGCCGCCGTTTCGAAGAAGTCAACCGGGACACCGGCAAAGAGCAGTATCTGGTACCCTATTTCATCGCCAACTTTCCCGGCTGCCGGGACGGCGAGATGAAAGTGGTCGAGGAATACCTGCGAAAGGAGAACTGGCGCCTGCGCCAGGTGCAGGACTTCACCCCGCTGCCCATGACCCCGGCCGCCGCCATGTACTGGAGCGGACTCGACTACGAGACCGAAAAACCGATTCCGGTCAACCGCGGCCTGGCGCAGAGAAGAAACCAGATGCAGATGCTGCACATTGCCCCGACCCGAAATCAGGCGGGGGACGGAGGACGATCCTCCATTTTGCCTGATTAATTCACGCGAATTCGGCCATGAGTCATTATATGTTTATATTCAACATGATAGAATATTTGTTGTGAAAAGTCATATTGATGCAAAATTCATGGCCGAATTTCGCACCCTTCGGGCGAAGCCATTGTGGCGCATCTGTTTTGTTGGAAGGCAT
>SLSR01000194.1 GCA_007130365.1 Lentisphaeria bacterium | reverse complement strand
CGCCCGAATCCAGTCCGTTGTCGTTGTCGTAATCGCTTTCGTAATCGAACCACGGCGATAACGACTGCGACAACCGCTTCGCTGACAACGATTTCATGGCGTTCAACATGCGCGACCTTTAAGGTTGAGGCACTGAGGTTTGGAATTATCCACCCAGGTTAATTCCCCGCCCCGACGCCCCTTCGAAACGCACACGCCCCCACCCCTTGCAAATTGCCAGACATTTTCTCCGTACTCTTGCAAATTGCCATACCTTGCTACCTGCCAAAAACCTGCGGATTAAGTTATATACATCTAATTAACAGGTGTTTGTGTTTTTTGCGCTGGATTTGGCTTGGCTTTTGCTTTTTTCATTTGATGAAAACGGCACTGGCTATTAGCAATGGCAGGATGGCGCCTTGTTTTGCGGGAGTGGAAATCTGGCTTGTCCCGCATCAACCATCCGAGTCGGTGAATGACTGGGATAGTTTGGGTGGTGTCAGCTTAATATCGACGCGGGGATGGCACTCTCTTGCGTGGGGTCGTGAATTGAGGATTAGCCAGGTTGGCCTGTTGCTTTGTTCAGGGATCGATCGGTGTACCTGGTCCTCGATCATGGGGCATGGCATTCAGGTAATACCCAATGTAATGGGCGAGGCGGCAGAGGCCTGGGTGGCCTGGTGCAGCGGGAAACTGGTGCCGCCGACACTCTGGCCGGCCTGTCCGAATGAATTTGATGGTGCGCCAAGGCGCAGTCTTGGCCGGGGTCGCGGAAAATGTCGGTTTCGGGGCGGCGGCAGCAAGTGAAAATCGTTCTTCGCGAATCGGGGATCGTCCACGGGCTTGCCGGTTTGGCAGGCAGGTCCGCAGGTGCAACCGCAAGTAGCCAAGCAACAGAAAGGAAGGTGATTAACATGCCAGCAGGAAATGGAACAGGACCGAATGGAATGGGCCCGATGACGGGACGCGGCGCAGGATTCTGCGCGGGTTATCCGGCGCCGGGGTACGCGAATCCGATGCCGGGTCGCAGCTTCGGCTTTGGCCGGAGCCGGGGCTTTGGCCGGGGTCTGGGAATGGGCTTCCGCGGAGGCCGCGGCTGGGGCGGATATGGTGGATTCCCTCCCAATGCGGCAGCGTATCCCTATGGCACGGTGCCAACCCCCCGTGGGGAGGCCGATATGCTGAGGGGGCAGGCAGATTACTTCGAGGAAACACTCGAAGGCATCAAAAAGCGGATTGCCGAGCTCGAATCCGAGTCCGAAGAAGCAAAGTAATTCGCCGTACAAGTGCAGGAAATGGGATCGCGACCGGGCGCTTATGGCTCTGGTCGCGATCCCCCGCTTCCGGCAATTGTTTTATTAATGCTCCATCTTTTATAGCCACTGAAAACACAAAAAAGAAAAAATAAGAAAGAACAGCATGGTTATCACAATCGCCAGCGGCAAGGGCGGTACCGGGAAGACGACTTTCGCGGTTAATTTGGCTTGTGCCCTGGCGCAACGCGGGGAACCGGTACGATTGTTGGACTGCGATGTCGAGGAGCCGAACGATCATCTGTTTCTGCGTCCGTCGTTTGCCGAAGAAAGCTCGGTCAAGGTTCCCAAGCCGGTTTGGGATGCGAGTAGATGTATCGGATGCGGCAAGTGCGCGGCGGCCTGCCACTACAACGCGATCGCAGTGGTAAAGGGCAAAGTGTTGATCTTTGGCGAGTTGTGTCATTCTTGCGGAGTCTGCTCTTATGTCTGTCCGGCAGGGGCGCTGACGGAGAGGGAAGCCGTGATCGGCAAAGTGCAGACCGCGCCTTGCAACGAATCTTTTTTCTTTGCTCACGGACTGCTGAATATCGGCGAAGCGCTGGCGCCCAATGTCGTAAGATCTGTCAAGCAACACCTTGATCCGCGGGCGATCAACATCATCGACGCCTCGCCCGGCACGGCCTGCCCCGTCGTCGAAGCGGTCACCGGCGCTGACGCCGCTTTCCTGGTGACCGAGCCAACCCCGTTCGGGCTGAACGATTTGAAGCTGGCCGTCGGATTGACTTTGAAGATGGGCGTGCCCACGGGAATTATCGTCAATCGCTCCGACGGCAAGGACAGGGCAATCGTTGACTATGCCGAGAGTGTCGGCCTGCCGATTGCCGGCAGGATTCCGTTTAAAAGGGAATATGCGGAAGCTTATTCTGACGGACGCATTTTGGTCGACGAGTTTCCGGAATTGCGGGAAAATCTGCTTGCAATCTATGATCGCATGGCCACGGCCCGGCCGTCGCCGCCGCCGCCGGAGGATGTTTTCGAAATCGAAGTGGCCAGGCCAGAGCCTTGGGGCAGGGGAACAGCCGACGATCACCGGGAAATCACGGTTGTCAGCGGCAAGGGCGGCACCGGGAAGACGACGGTGGTGGGCGCTCTGGCGCAACTGGCTGAAAACAAGATATTGGCCGACAACGATGTCGATGCGGCCGACCTTCATCTGCTGCTGGCGCCTACGGTTCGCGAAGCGCATGATTTTGTCGGCGGCATGAAGGCCGTGATCGATCCGGAAAAATGTGTGGGTTGCGGCAGATGCGCCGAGTCCTGTCACTTCCATGCCGTTCGCTTCAATGGGCTGGCCAATAATCCGACCGGAGTGGTCTATCGGGTTGATCCTTTGGCCTGCGAGGGTTGCGGATTGTGTCCGCTGGTCTGTCCCGTGGATGCCGTTCGAAGCGAAAGCAACATAGCCGGCCGCTGGTATGTGTCCGAAACCGAGTATGGGCCGATGGTTCATGCCAGGCTTGGCATTGCCGAGGAGAACTCGGGGCGGCTGGTGGCGCAGGTGCGGGAGCGGGCGGCTATGCTTGCCGATGAATTGAAGCAGGAACTGGTTCTCGGCGACGGTCCTCCGGGCACCGGCTGCCCGGTGATTGCTTCGGTGTCGGGCGCCGATCTGGTGGTGGCCGTGACCGAGCCGACGGTTTCGGGGGTGCATGACTTGGCGCGGGTGCTCAAGCTGGCGGCGCACTTCGCAGTGCCGGCAGCGGTGGTCATCAATAAAGTTGATCTCAATTTGGAGCAGGCAAAAAGGATTGAAGAGATGGTTCGTGCCCACGATTCCCGGGTCATCGGCCGGATACCTTTCGACCAGACGGTCAATGACGCCTTGATGGCCGGTAAAACGGTGGTCGAGTATGAAAAGGCAAGCGCCGCCGCGGCGGCGATTCGTCAATTGTGGTGCGAGATGCAAAAGACTCTTGCGGAACAAAAACACGAAAGGAACCGACTATCATGAAGATTGCAGTAACCGCAAAAGGGAAGACCCTTGACGACCATGTAGATCCGAGGTTCGGGCGCTGTCCCTATTTTCTGATTGTCGAAACCGATACAATGCAGTTCGAATCGGTTGCCAATCCCAATCTCTCGGTCGGCGGCGGCGCCGGCATTCAGGCTGCCCAACTGATGGCGGAGCAGGAGGTTGAAGCTGTGCTCACGGGCAATTGCGGCCCGAATGCCCATAGGACGCTTGAGGCGGCGGGCATAGCGGTTGTTGTGGGGGTAGATGGCACGGTGCGCCAGGTGGTTGAACAATTCAAGTCGGGCGCCCTTTCTTCGGCTCAGAACCCCAATGTTGCCAGTCATTTCGGCACGGGCAGGGAAGGTTGAATGAAATCGGAAGGCGATCCATTTTTCGGACGCATGAACGATCCCACGGCGGCGGCCTCGATCAAGGGTTTGTGCGGGGATGAGATGGAAGATAAACCACAGGACTTGCATGGGTTGATGGGGGACTGCGACAAATTGGTGGCTTCCCAACTATGAAAACGGCAATGGAATGTATCCCCTGCTTTGTCCGTCAGGCGACGGAGGCGGTCGATATGGCGACGGACGACAGTCGGCACAAGGAGCGGCTTCTCAAGCGGCTGCTGCAAGAGATCGCGAATGCGGATTGGCGTGGGACTCCGGTGCTGATTGCCCGGCAAATCCAGCGCTTGGTGCGCCAGGAAACCGGGCAGACCGACCCCTACCGCGGGCTAAAAGATCAAATGAACCGCATTGCTCTCGATCTGCTGCCGCAATTGACCGAGCAAGCGAGGG
>SLSR01000101.1 GCA_007130365.1 Lentisphaeria bacterium | reverse complement strand
CGTCATCACCCTTGACAACGGAACCGCACCAAATCCAGGCATCCGCACAACGGAAGCCCCCGCCCACGGGAGCAGGCAGGAGCAGATCCGCAAATTTTCCAGTCATCAATCTTTTTCCCTTCATTGCATCCGATCTGTTAAATATCTACATCAACGGACTCAACAATGGGTATGCGACCTCGGTCCGGTGAATGCCTTTGGGGCGGTACCCGAGCAGGTCGGCCATGTCCAGAATGTCGGCCAGCAGGTAGACCGTGGCCAGCCACTGTTCGGTAAATTTCAGGTTCGGAACGTCCTCCGGTGTTGGATCGTCGGTTTTCCGCAAAGTGAATGACATGCCCCGTCCATCGACCCAGCCATCGAGGGCACGACTTAGGAGCTTCGCGGCCACTTGTGCCCGTTCGGCTTCCCGATGGCGGGTCTGTCTGCCAGCCAGCCACAGAGGATGGGCGATATCGAGCACGTTGCAGCAGGTGCCGCGGTCGGAGCCGAAATAGCGGGGATCGGCGGCATGGATCAGCACGGTGTCGATCGTTCGTTCGGGTGCCGGCAGAGGAATGCCGAACTGGGCGTAGGTACCGCGGGTGGCGCGATAGAAACCGTTGACCGGCATCAGCCAGTCGGCCTCCGGGCCGGGCTGCCCCCAGACCCCGTGCAGGGGATCAAAATGCGTGCCGAGCCAGCCGAAGAGCGCGGGAATATTTTTACCTGTGGAAAAATAACGCCGGTTGAAATACAACGCTGTGCCCGCTGCGTCCACCACGTGGGCGGCGTGCCAGGCGCCTGTTTTCCAGGGCAGCAATTCCAGGCGCTGCCATAATTCCTCCGCCGTCATGTCCTCAATGGCTTGAATCGGCCTGGCGAAATGGGTTCCGAGCACTTCCAGCGCATAGCCGGCCGCTTCCAGAACAAATGCGTCCGGGTTGCCGGGATGCCAGAATGATTCGCTGATTGGAACGTCGCGCGGGGCTTCCCGGTACGGGTCCATGGGCAGTCCGGTTTCCGGGCACTGGACGCTCTGCAAGGTTGCGATGATGGCTTCCGCGGGCAGTTGTTCGGGGTGGCGGTCAAAAGCGGCGGCGTATTCCACGGCTTCGGCCAGTGCTACGATGTCGGGACGGCTCCGAGCTGAATCCACAAACGTTCCACCGTTGTCAGAGTTGAAGCTGGCTTGCAGGACTTCCTGGCACTGCTCACCGGCTTTGCGCCCGAATTCAGTCAATCTCCGGGGCAGGCCATCCTTCATTATGGCGGAGCAGGCAAGCTTGTTTTCGGGCTGCCGCCGATGGCGGATTATCCGGGCGGGGCTGCCGCCGACAATGGTGTACGGCGGGACATCACGGGTAACCACCGCGCCGGCGGCCAGGATACTGTGGTCGCCTACCGACACACCATCCAGCACAATGACATTGGCGCCAATCCAGACATGGTTGCCGATCCGAATACCCCGGGACTCCATCGGCTGTTCCCAGAACGGAATGTCGGTTCGTCGATGACCATGCGATTCGCCAATCAACTGGGTGCCGATGGCGACGTGGACACCATCGCCGATGGCCACTTTGCCGAGGGTGACGCAATGGGCATTGAAAGTACAGTCGCAGCCAAATGATACATCGCCCCGAACCAGGGCGCGAGCCGCGATCCACGAACGGTCGCCCAATCTCAGGCTGTCGGCGAAAATCTGCGCCAGCGGCGAGATGAAGCAGTCTTCGCCAATGGCAATATTACCTCCGCTTTTCAACTTATCCTGCCAGCGGGACTGCTTTTCCCTCTCAACCTCTCCAGCTTTGGCGTAGAGCCAGGGCATGAAGTCCACGGCATGGACATCGGGTTGAGAGGAGTAGCGATCATTTTCGGGAATGTAATTGTGCTCTTTCATAATTCTTCATCGCTTTTCATGGTGGCTGGACTGGCCTTATCGGCACGCTCGAATCCGGCTTCGAGGCGGGGCGCTCTTTTGCGCATGGCCTCCATAACCAGCACCGAAAGCCGGGTCTGGCGAAAGCCGAGCGACGGCGTTCTGTTCTCTGCCAGAGCATTGAGGAAATCCTCGTTCAGCCCCTCGATTCCGCATTGCACCAGTGTGTCGGCAATGGTTCTCTTTGCGCCCGTTACATACGAATCGATCATTTGGCCGTCCCGGTATTCCCGCCATCGCCCTGCCGCTCCCGGCCCGAAGCTGTTTTCCGGCAGATCGACGATCCAGGAGCGGTTTTCGGTGTGCGCCACCACCCGTTCCCGATCATAACCGGCCAGCGGGAGAAAGGCTGCCTGAAGTAAAGTACCGGTCCGGCTCCTTCCCTGCAAGTGGTAGAGAGGGCAGCCTTCAGCCATCTCCCGGTAGCCGAAGTCAAGCGTCCCCAGATCATCATCGCCCAGGAGAAAACGTAGCGCATCGATGCCATGAATTGCCGTAATGGTAAAGTCGGTGTCCTTTCGATTGTGGCGGCACATTTCATACCTTAGGCATTGAGCGCCGCCAGCCTCCTCCAGCCGCCGCTTCAGTTCGCGCAGCGCCGGCGTGAAACGTCGGTTGAAAGCCACCTGGTGAGGAGTCCGGTGGGTGGCGGCACCCGCGATTAATTGATCGATCTGGCTGCGATCGAGCCCCGGCGGCTTTTCCATAAGACACGCGGCACCGCTGCCCATGACCGCCAGGGCGGCTTTGCAGGCGTGTTCCGGCGGCAACAGGACGTATACCGCCTGCAAACGCTCCTTGGCCAACATGTCGCGATAGTCGGCATAGCAATGGGCGAACCCGAATTCGTCCGCGAAACGTTCGCGGCGATTAGGATCGATATCGCAACAGGCGGCAAAGGATAGGTGGAAACGCCGTTTCATCCGTCTCAGGCACGGCCCGTACCAGGCCTGGGCGATCCCGCCGCATCCGATTACGCCGATTATCATGACCAAATTCCCGTTAGCGTAGCTACTCTGCCGTACTGAAACGAACGGGGGTTGCGGCCGGTGCGCCCCAGACCATGTCGTCGCCGTCAATCCGGCAGGATACCGGCTGGCCCGGCCCTTCCCCGATCAGAGCCACGGCGCGGATGGTGGAGTTTTCCGGCCATTCGGACGGCCGCGGATAGCGACACTCCCCCGCCTCCCAGGCATAACCCAGCCAATGTCCTTCACAACCGAAGCTGGGAACGAAGGTGGAGAAATCCTTGGCGATAAGCCTGCCATCCACCACAATGCGATACCGGCACCGGCCATGGTCGACTTCGATGTATGTATCTTGCCTTTCTCCCTTGTCGGACATGAACGTCAGGCGCTCCCGTTCGCCCTTCCGGCAATAATCATCCAAAACCAGCTCGCGCAGCATCTGGCGCGGAAAGTCGACCAGGTAAATGCCGCTCACCGCGTGTTCAAGTCGCCGCAGCGGAGTGATCGAGGGTGTGAATCCGGCGCCGTCCAGTAACAGGCCAAGGATATCCGTGCGGGTTTCCATGTTGCGATTCGAAAAATGATCCGGCTTCGATCCCCAGGTGGCGCGCCCGTGGAAGGCGGCGGTCATGAACGGCACACGCTCCTCGCCCCGGTCGCCGAACAGCGGCTCCGGCTCCGTATGAACGCGCAGCGTGTGGCTCAAATGGTCAAGCATGTAGGGGCAGAAGGTTTCCGAGACGATTTCCAGACCGCGATTGCGGGCGGCCTCGATCATTCGCTTCTTACCGTCGAGTTCCTGTTCGAGTCCGGCCGGCTCGGCCGGGGTGTAGTCGCAGCGACCGAGATAGGTGGTCATGGCATCCCAGTACAGGCTTTTCCGCAGCGGATACATGGCCAGGGTTTCGTCCAGGCGCTTTTCGATGGTTCGCGAGTAGCGTGCCTGTCCCATCAGATAGACCTGACCGGAGGACCAGACTCCGCCCTTGAGCAGTTCGCCGTTGAGATCGCGCCCCGGCAGCGCGGGACTCCAGCGGGGACTGCTTTTGTAGGATGCCTGGACGTTGTCGTGGAAGCTGATCGTGGCGTCAAGCTCTCCGGCTCGCTCGAACAGTCGAAGCAACGCTTCCAGTCCCCCCGCCTGGAGGTTGGCGGTGTAGATGTCGGGATAGCCG
>SLSR01000202.1 GCA_007130365.1 Lentisphaeria bacterium | reverse complement strand
TCGGAGGCAGGGGGTGCCGGCGCCGCTTGAAAAGCAGAGCTACGAGGACAACTGAAACCCACTAATTCCATATAATCCTGTCTGAAACTGTTACCCTGTCCCCCAATTATCCTGTCAAAAAATGCTCCCCTTTCCCAGGATTCGGTGCCTACCCTCTGTCGGTGCGTTAGTGCGCATACTTAACGTATGTTGTTCCAGCAGTTGATTTCCTCAGACGCGGCAGTCAAAGAATAGGATTTCATGGCGGTTGATTTCGATGGTGAACAGAATGTGTCCGTCTTCGTAGAATCCGTCCGGGTAGCAGTAACGTCCAGGAAAGTCGGTCACGACTCGCTTGTCCGCGAACGATTCGAGGTCGTCATCGCTGATCCACAGCGCCAGCGGGTAGCGCTGGCTGGTGCTCGGCGTATGCAGCAGGACAATGCGTCCGTCGGGCATAGGGATCAGTTTGGGCTTGTTTCCCGGATTCGGAATTTCGGTTCGTGCCGCAGCGGACCAAGTGCGGCCATGATCGGTGGACTCACTCCGCCAGAGGCAAGCGGTACCGTCAACGCGCAGCAACATCACCAGTCTGCCGTCCGACAACTGGACGATGGTTGGCTCCGTCCATGCCCAGTTGCGGCCGGTATCGCCTTTGACAGGAATGCGTGGCCCGGAAAAGCGCTCGAATGTCCGGCCCCGGTCGGCGCTGACGATGACATCGTTCTCGATGTGGTCGATCTCCGCGCTCCAGATGCCCCGCTGGCGCGTCACGTCGGCGATGTTGTGGTTGCCGATGACCAAACGGGCATTCTCCTGCTGGGAAACCGGAAAATGCTGGCAGGGAAGGATGATCTCGCCGTTGGCCAGCTCCAGCATGCTGCGAATGAAACAGAAAACGGGGAAGTGTGGCGGCGCTCCGGCATTGACCCAGGTGCGCCCGCTGTCATGGCTCTGCATGACCACGCAGCGCATGTTCAGGAACCGGCCACTATGAATCTGAAGGAAGGCGCTGATCACGCCGTCCAGCACCATCACTTCGGTTGCGTAAACCGCCTCGCCGGACTCCGGGTGGACCAGCCCCAGTTTTTGCCAGCTTTCGCCGTTGTCGTCGCTGAGAAAGGCGTAAACGCGGTTGCCGGGTGCCGGCTCGGTCACGTCGCCGCACTGGCTGACGCACAGCAGGCTGCCGTCCGGCATGCGCCGCAGAATGGGCTCGCAGCTCAAACTGTCGCTATGAACTTGTCGGATTCTCGTACTCATGTGGTTTCCTTTCGATGTTGACCGGTTGTTTTGTTGCCGCCGATTTTGTTGCTGCGCAATAGGCAACGTTCATTGAACAATTCACGGTATAGCAAAGGTTCATTGAAGCGGTTGATGTGACTGTATTCAAATACCAATTCAGCCGCGACAACGTTGTCCCGACTGCTCCGTACGGTCCGTTTTTCTATGCTTTGGCCAAACGGAAGAATTCCTGTTTCAGCACTCCGATATCCGTCCCCGCGGCAATAGCGGAGAAGCCCCTGTGCCGATAATCATCAATCGTCATGCCTGCCTTGGCGAGCATGCCCGCTTTCTTGGCGTTGCGGCGGCAGGCGGCCAGGACTTTTTCTTCGGCATCTCTGACGACAGCATCATTGTACCCGCCCCGGCACCCCAGATTCAGGGCAAGGTCGGAGTGGCCTATGAACAGCACCTCCACCCCGTCAACGGCAGCAATTTCGTCAATCTTGTCGAGCGCCTCCGCCGTTTCGATCTGCGCGATTGCGGCAACCTGAGCATTGGCATCACGGAAGTAGTTTTCGAAATTTTTCCCGTATCCGCAAGCCCGGCTTGCGCCGGTCAAGCCGCGTTTCCCCTCGGGAGGATAACGCAGCGCCTCTACCAGGGCCGCTGCCTCCGCACCGCTGTTGACCATCGGTGCCATCACGGCGCTGACCCCGAAATCCAGCACTCGACCGATGGCCTCGCTGTGGATTGATGGCACTCTGACAATCGGCAGGCAGGAGCTGTGGCTCAGCACCTGAATCTGCCGCATTGTCTCGTGGTGCTCACCGACACCGTGCTCCATGTCCAGCAGAGCCCAGTCAAATCCCGCAGCCGCTGCTATTTCGGCGGCGACATGACTCCCGGAACTCAACCATATACCACGACTTTCAGAACGCCTATCCAGCATTTGCTTGAACCATTGCATACGATTTCCTCGCTATTGTTAGGGTTTCTCCGTTAGCTATGCTGTAGTTTCCTTGACCTTTTCCAGGGAAGAGTGCAGCTTCGCCAGGGTTTGTTCTTTCAGGGTCGTGCCTGGATCGATAACGTTGAGAAAGAAATCCAGGCCTTTTTCGAAATAACCCAACTCATGACGCAACTTGGTTTTCCACAGCATATTGCGAAGGGTATGGAGGTGGATTCGACTGATAAAGTCAGGGTTGAGTGCTTCTCCTGCCCCCTGGTAGCCGTCGAGTAGGGTGTTCATGAAATCATCGTCGTGAAAACAGCCAAGCACCCCTAAATCATCGGCCGGATCACCGGCCACCGCATCGTCCCAATCGATGATGGCGCGTATCCGGGATGGGGTGCCGAGGATATTCCAAAGGGCCGGATCACGGTGAACCAGCACTCCTTGCTTTAGCTCAAGCATGGGGTCGCACCGTTTGATTTGCAAAGCTGTCTCGACCGCCACCGAGTAGGTCATGATTCCCTGTCGGCGAAGATAGTCGAGATGCTCGTCGTAGCGGCGGAAAAAGTAATCGCGGTAAGCGCTGTCCAGTCCGACAATCCGGCCCGATGTTTTCAGCTTCGCGGTATTGACGAAACCGAAACCGTCCAGCGCCACCGTGTGCAGTTTTCGCAGCATCCCCCCCAGTTGCCGGGCTGTCGCAGGCATGTCGAGTTCGCCATTGCGGAGATGAACGCTCAAACTCGGTTCGGGGCAAAGCTCCATGATTTGAAAACGCAAGGGGCAATGTGAACGTGAAACATCCGTAGAGAATAGCCGCGGAACCGGAACCCCGGCCTCGGCGGCGAGTTCCATGAGGGCGCTCTCGGCCAGCATATATTCGTCGTCGCCGCCGCCGTCATCGGCGCGAAAAAAGAATTTCCCCCCGTTGCCTGTGACAATAAAAGCGAAATGGTTGCCGTCAACCTGCAGTGGTTCAGCCCTGATTTCGCCTTTCCCCCATATTTTTTCACAAGCCCTGGCCACCGCACCGGACAGCCCGTCACGTTCATACTTGTCCTTGAAATAGGAGAGTTTTTTTTCTTCACTGGTACTGTGGTTGTCGCATTTCCAGTAGTATATATCAGTACGCATAACCCAATCCTCTCATAAAGGTTTTATATGCTGTCGGATCAGTTTCGACAACGCGCCTTTATCTTCGCCGCGAATCGCCTTAAGCATGGCGCGGTGATCCGCCACCGACTTGCGGGCAGCGGTGGCATTTAGAAACTTCGCCCGATGCTCTGGCTTGAAGATCAGCGACAATAAATGCGAGAAAATCATTAGCGGACGGTTCCCCGTGACCTCAATCAACGCCAAATGAAAACGCATATCAAGACGATCCGCCTCAAGTGGCTTGTCCACTGCCGCCTCCATTAGCGCTATCAGCTCAGTGAGCTGGTCCAGGGTGCTTGGTGTCATACGCTTTATCAGCACCCCAACCTGCGATAACTCCAGCGCCAGGCGCGCCTCCTTTAACTCTTCAAAGCCGTATCCGGCTACGGCAAACTGCATCGCCAGACTCCCCCCGATCTCGCTGATCGATGGTTCCTTGACATAGGTGCCGCGCCTGGCGCTCCTCTCGAGTATCCCCAAAAAACCAAGATGGATTATCACTTCCCTCAACGTCCCGCGTGATACTCCAAAGCGTTCGGCCAAATCTATTTCATTCGGCAAGCGATCCCCAGGAGAGAAGCCTTCCACCCGCAGATATTCCTGAAACGATTCCAATAATTCTTTTTGACTGTCCATGTCGGCATTTTTTCTTATATGTCAGACTGTTTACTTGTAATTGTTGAACATAATATAAGCGGAAGTCATGATAATGCAATAAGCTTGAACTGTTGAAGTAGGTGCGCCGAGTCCGCCCTC
>SLSR01000040.1 GCA_007130365.1 Lentisphaeria bacterium | reverse complement strand
TGACAAAGACAATGGTAAAGTTGGGAATGTTGTGCGGAATTCTGTCCCTGGGACTAGTCGTCGGATGCGGCGACCAGAGAGCTCCCGGCGGGGTCAGCGGAGAAGCCGGCGCCGCCATCATGCCGAACGCGAACGTAATCATGTTCTACGACATGCAGGCCGCCCAAAACACCGCGATCGGCAAGGCCATGGAGGCGATGAGCGAGGACTTCGGCAAGGTCGCCGAGCAGATGCAGGAGCAGAACCTTCACGAGCTGAGAGACAAATTCCAGCAGGCCACCGGCCTGACCGACAATGACATTCTCTCAGTCCTCTTCGCCGTCGACCTCAGCAATATCGACTTCGACGCCCCCGAGCCGCCCGCCCTCGACGACCTCGACCTGGTGGCCGCGATCTCTCTGAAAAAGTCGGTCTCCGGAGCTCAGTTGGCCGAAGCCCTACAGACGATGGCGGCCGAGGAAGGGGAGGAAGTCGAAGTGCGCGAAACCACCCATCAGGGGATTGCCGTCTACACCTTCTCCGGCTCCGCCCTGGCGGACTCACTGGACATGAAAGAGCTTTCGATGGCCATGGTCGGCAAAGACCGGGTTTGCCTGGTCGGCCCGACCGCCGCCCTGCAGGCCGCTGTCGAGCGGACCGTCGGCGGCAGCAAGGCCAGTCTCTCCCCGGCCATGCAGGATATCGAGAAGAGCGTGCAGGCCGGATCGCAGTTCTACGTCGTCTTCGCGATGACCGAAGCGATGAAGGCAGAGGCGGCAGAGGCTGCCGCCAGTGAGTATGCGGAGGAAATGGAGAAAGCCATGGGTACCCTTGAAGGCGCCTCGCTCAGCCTGCTTATGGGCAACGAGGCGAAGGTCGCCCTGACCGGGATCTTCGGAGCCGAGGAGGATGCGGCCGCCATGGCCGGCTTTTTCGAGAACATGGTGATCAGCAGCATTCGCATGTTCGGCGGCATGATGCTAGGGCCGCGGCCACTGCCCGCCATGCAGTCACTGCAAAGCAGCCACGACGGCAGCCAGGCCACCTTGAGCTTCACCATTTCCGAACAGGATATCATTACCCTGCAGGAGATGGTGCAGGAGCAGATGCAGGGCATGATGCACATGCATTAAGGCCAGGCCTATGCTTTAAACCAGCCTTCAACCAGGCCGGAGCGGCGACTTTGATGCTCCGGCCTGTATTGTGCCCGGCCATTATTGGCCGGGATTGTCGCAATGCCGGTGGCATTCTTCAGATCTCGCGCTAAGGTTTCTATCGAAAAAAGGTGAACAGCCTTGCAATTGTCGGCACAACAATAAAAAAAGGAAAGCAGAAGTGAAAAGAATCAAGACCGCCATCGGAAGCAGCGTATTGGCAGTGGCACCCCTGTTGCTGGCCGCCGCCCTCCCGGCAGCCGCCAACCGAATCGACCGCGACCTCGGCACCGCCATCATGCCGGGCGCGAACATCGTCATGTTCTACGACATGCAGGCCGCCCAAAACACCGCGATCGGCAAGGCCATGGAGGAGATGGGCGAAAAGTTTGGCGATCTCATGGAGCAGGAGCAGGGATCGAACATGCGGGAATTGCAAAGAAAATTCCAGGAGGGCACCGGCCTGCAGGAAGAGGACATCAGGTATATGCTGCTCGCCGTCGACCTCGACAACATCGACTTCGCAGCCGCCGAACCGCCCGCCATCGACGACCTCGACCTGGTAGTCGCGATCGGACTCGACAAGGCGCTCTCCGGCCAGCAGTTGGTCGAGTTCATAATGGCGATGGCCGAGGAAGAGGGCGAGGAACCGAAAGTGCGCGAAACCTCGCATCGCGGCGTTGCGGTCTATACCTTTACCGACATCGGCGATGCCCTGGAGCTGGAAGCGGAGGAACTGTCCATGGCCATGGTCGCCGACGACCGGGTTTGCCTGGTCGGCCCGACCGCCGCTCTTCGGGCCGCTATTGAGCGGTCGACTGACGGCAGCAGAGCCAGCCTCTCCCCGGCCATGCAGGGCATTGAGCATAGCGTGCAGTCCGGATCGCAGTTCTACATTATGTTCACCATGACCGAAGCCATGAAGGCGGAGGCGGCGGAGGCAGCCACCAAAGCCAGGGCCGGCGATCCTTCGGCGGCCGCGCAAAAGGCCATGGGCACCCTTGAAGGCGCCTCGCTCAGCCTGCTTATGGCGGATGACGCGAAGGTCGCCCTGACCGGCGTCTTCGGAACCGAAGAGGATGCCGGCGCCATGACCGGCTATCTCAACAACATGGTGATCAGCAGCATTCGCATGTTCGGCGGCATGATGCTCGGGCCGCGGCCATTGCCCGCCCTGCAGTCGCTGCGCAGCCATCAGGACGGCGGCCGGGCCACGCTGAGTTTCACCATCACCGCGCAGGATCTGCAAACCCTGCGCGAGATGGCGGAAGCACAACCAAACATGCAAATGCATTGAACTTGAATTATGTTCGAACTGCTTACCGACAAACTAAACGACGCATTTCGCAACCTCACCGGCCGGGCTGTCCTCAATGAAAACAACATCAACGAGGCGCTGCGCGATGTCCGGCGGGCTCTTCTCGAAGCCGATGTCAACTACCGGGTAGTCAAGGACTTCATCGCCGAAGTCAGGCAGGAATGCCTGGGCGAAAAAGTCCTCAAAAGCATCAAGCCGGGTCAGCAGGCGATCAAGGTCGTCCACGACCGCCTTGAAGACCTGCTCGGAGAGGCCAATGTGCCCCTCGCCCTGCGCGGACGACCGGCGGTCGTCATGCTGGTCGGCCTGCACGGCGGCGGCAAGACCACCAGTGCCGCCAAACTGGCCAAACGCCTGCGCGAACGCGAGGGCAAGTCGGTTATGCTGGCCGCCTGCGACCTGCACCGGCCGGCCGCCATCGACCAGCTCGAAATCCTCGGCCGCCAACTTGACATTCCGGTTCACAGCGAGCATGGCGCCACCGACATCGCCAAGCTCGCCCTCGAAGCCCGCAACGCGGCGGCGGCCGCCGGGATCGAAGTGCTGATCGTCGACACCGCCGGACGGCATCAGATCGACGAAGGCCTGGTTCAGGAGCTGGTCGAAACCAAGCGGCGCGTGCAGCCGGCCGAAATTCTCCTGGTTGCGGACTCCGCACTTGGCCAGGAGGCGGTCTCGGTGGCCACCCATTTCGACCAGGCTCTCGGCATCACCGGTCTGATCCTGACCAAGCTCGACGGCGACGCGCGCGGCGGCGCCGCCCTCTCGATGCGCAAGGTGACCGGTCAGCCGATCAAGTTTATCGGCACCGGCGAGGCGCTCGATGAATTCGAACCGTTCCACCCCGACCGCCTCGCCTCGCGCATCCTCGGCATGGGCGACGTGGTCGGGCTGGTCGAAAAGGCTTCCGAACAGTTTGCCGAGGAGGAAGCCCAAAAACTCGAGGAGAAAATGCGGCGGCGCACTTTCGACTTCGATGATTTCCAGTCGCAACTGCGCAAGCTCAAAAAAATGGGCGGACTAATGTCGATGCTCGATCTGCTCCCCGGCATCGGCAAGCTCAAGAGCAAACTGCCGATAGACGAAGGGCAGCTCGCCCGGGTCGAGGCGATCATTGGCTCGATGACTCCGGACGAGCGGCGGCAGCCGAAGCTGCTCGCCGTCACTTCCCGGCGCAAACGCATAGCCCGCGGCTGCGGCGCCGAAGTCCGCGAAGTCAACGAGCTGATCGACCGCTTTGAAATGATGAAGAAAATGATGGGCGGCATCGGCGGCATGGAAAACATGCAGAGCATGCTCAGCGGTCTGGAGAGCGGCGGCGGCATGCCCGGCATGTTCGGCGGCGGCCCGCCCCGGATGGGCGGCGGCGGTCTCCCCGGCATGGCGCCCGGCCGGCACGGAACCAAGGGCACCAAGAAGAAAAAGCAAAGGCGCAAAAAGAAGAGACGCCAATGACCGGCGAACCCGAAAACATGGACGACTCCACCAGTCGGCCGGACAACCTCGCCGCCGACCCCGGCCGCCCCCTCTGGGCACCCTGGCGCATCGAATACTTCAAGCACATCGACGACCGCGAGCGCTGCTTCCTCTGCGACAACCGGCACGACCACGCCCCCGAGCAC
>SLSR01000177.1 GCA_007130365.1 Lentisphaeria bacterium | reverse complement strand
TTCGAGTTGCCCTTGAAGTTTTCCAATGTCCTTGTATGTTAAATCCCTTTGTGCAAAAAAGCGCCCACGTAGCTCAGTTGGTAGAGCGCGTCCTTGGTAAGGACGAGGTCACCGGTTCAAGCCCGGTCGCGGGCTCCAGTCAATTTTCGCGGCCTTCCATTCCGGTCGCGGATTGAATACAGAAAACAAGGCTGAAAAACAATTTACGCAAACCAGGAGGTAAAGAAAAATGGCCAAAGCAACCTTTGAAAGAAAGAAGCCGCATGTCAATATCGGCACCATCGGACACGTCGACCACGGCAAGACTACCTTGACGGCCGCGATCACGATGGTTCTCAACAAGAAGTATGGCGGCGAGATTCGCTCCTACGACCAGATCGACAACGCTCCCGAGGAAAAGGCTCGCGGCATCACTATCAATACCGCGCATGTCGAGTACGAGACCGAAAAGCGACACTATGCGCACGTCGACTGTCCCGGGCACGCGGACTATATCAAGAACATGATCACCGGCGCGGCTCAGATGGACGGGGCGATTCTGGTGATTGCGGCGACCGACGGCCCGATGGCGCAGACCCGAGAGCACATTTTGCTGGCTCGCCAGGTCGGAGTGCCGGCGATGGTGGTCTATGTCAACAAGACCGACCAGGTCGACGATCCGGAGCTGCTGGAGCTGGTCGAGATGGAGGTTCGGGAACTGCTTTCCGAGTATGGTTTCCCGGGCGACGACATTCCGATCGTGATGGGCTCGGCGCTCAAGGCGATGGATGCCAACGGCGAGCCGGAAGCCGAGGAATGCAAGTCGATCATCGAGCTTATGGAAGCTGTCGACTCCTATATTCCCGAGCCGGCGCGGCCGCTTGATCAGCCGTTCCTGATGCCGATCGAGGATGTGTTCACGATCGAAGGCCGCGGCACGGTAGTGACCGGCCGGGTCGAGCGCGGCATTGTCAAGACCGGCGAGGAAGTGGAGATTGTCGGGATTACCGATACCCGCAAGACCACCTGCACGGGGGTTGAAATGTTCCGCAAGACCCTGGACGAAGGTCATGCCGGGGACAATGTCGGTTGTCTGCTGCGCGGGATCAAGAAAGAGGATGTGGAGCGCGGCCAGGTTCTGGCCAAGCCCGGAACCATCACCCCGCACAAGAAGTTCAAGGCCGAAGTCTATGTCCTGGGCAAGGACGAGGGCGGGCGGCACACGCCTTTCTTCAACGGCTATCGTCCTCAGTTCTATTTCAGAACCACCGACGTGACCGGTGTGATCAACCTGCCCGAGGGCACTGAGATGATCATGCCCGGCGACAACGTCAACATCGAAGTCGAGTTGATTTGCCCGATCGCCATGGAGGAAACGCTTCAGTTCGCGATTCGCGAAGGCGGCCACACGGTCGGGGCTGGTCGGGTTACCGAGATCGTCGAATAGCTTCGGAACTCGGGTGCGACCGACAAGTAGAGACCAGCTTGCTCCCGTCCGGCGGGAGCGAGCCTGATTTTGCAGTTGAATTGTCGGCTCGCTTATGTCTGCCCGACTTCCCCCTGGCTGGGGGGCGGGCGGATTGCCGCCCGGTTTAGGCATCCCAGGCATCCAGGTTGCGACCTGAGAGCCGGTTGCCGGGGCGCAGTCTGGCGGCGGTTTTTTACCGTCGGCCTGGGTCTATGTCCAGGGTTCGGGTCAAATCTTTTTTTAGTATAAAGGGAGCAAGTTCGCATGCCACGCGATTTAGTCATCCTCGAATGTTCGGAATGCGGTCGCCGGAATTATACGACGACCAAGAACAAGCGTACGGTTTCCGGACGGCTTGCCAAGAAGAAGTATTGCTCTTTCGACAAGAAGCATACTTCGCACGTCGAGAAGAAGTAGCGAAAGCAGAGATTTTCCAAACGCGCGGTTTTCGAGACGCGGTCGTAAAGGTGAGTAGCTCAGCTGGCAGAGCAGCGGTCTCCAAAACCGCAGGTCGCAGGTTCGAACCCTGTCTCACCTGCCAACTTCGGCATCGGCGGCTCGGGGCGATTCGCGGGTCGGGATCGGTGGACTGGTCGCGGATCATGTTTTCAGGAAGTGGAAAGACGCAATGCCCAATCTTATCCAGCGGATTCGAACATTTTATCTGGACACGGTCGCGGAACTGAAGAAATGCACCTGGCCGACCCGGCACGAGCTGTGGGAGTCGACCCTGATTGTGATAGTCTCCTCGCTTCTGCTCAGTGTTTTCGTCTTTGTCATGGATGCGGTCGTGCGGGCTCTGGTTCGGGCTTTGACATGAATATCCGCCATTTTTGAGCCGGGCCTTCCGCATCGGTTCGACAGCGAGCGATTCATCGGGAATATCAAGTATGGTCAACAATGGACAGGCGCAGTGGTTTGTCGTGCAGACGCTTTCCGGCCACGAAAAGCGGGCTCGGGAAATGATTCTGAAGCGGCGGACCCTGGAAGATCTGGAAGATCGGATTCTGCAGATCGAGATCCCTTCGGAAAAGGTTTCCGAAGTGAGGCGCGGCCGCAAGACCACGAGCGACCGCAAGCTGTACCCCGGATATATCCTGGTGCAGATGAAGTTGTACGACGCGACCGGAAAGATCGACAACGATGTTTGGTATTTCATCCGCGGCCTGCAGAGCGTCATCGGCTTTGTCGGCGGCGATCGCCCGGTACCGGTGGCCGAGAGCGAGATGGCGCAAATCATGGCGCAGGGCAAGCCGGAGGAGCAGGGCAGCAAGCCGAAGGTGCAGTTCGAAGTCGGCGAGACGGTGATCATCAAGGATGGCGCCTTCGAGAACTTCGAGGGTGTGATCGAAAACGTCGATCCGGATCGCGGCAAGTTGCGGCTTTCGGTCAGCATTTTCGGGCGTTCAACGCCGGTCGAGGTCGAGTATTGGCAGGTCGAGCACAGCTCCTGATTGCCGCCAGTGACCGGCGTTCGGCTCGCGGGCCGGCGCGATGTCGCGATGTGTCGAACAATTCGAAGAACCGTCAACCCCACAAGATCGAAGAAACAATCAAGCATGGCAAAGAAAATCGTAAAACAGGTCAAGTTGCAGATTCCCGCCGGCGCCGCCAATCCGGCGCCGCCGGTCGGTCCGGCGCTGGGTCAGGCCGGGGTCAACATCATGGAGTTCTGCAAACAGTTCAACGCCGCGACCCAGGCTCAGTCGGGAACCGTGATACCGGTGGTGATCACCGTCTATCAGGATCGTTCCTTTACCTTTATCACCAAGTCGCCGCCGGCGGCCGCCCTTTTGAAGAAGGCGGCCGAGCTGGCTGCCGGGGCCAATACGCCGGGACGGCAGAGCGTGGGCAAGGTTTCGCGCAAACAGGTCGAGGAAATTGCCGAGATCAAAAAGCAGGATCTCAATTCGCGGAGCCTGGAGGCTGCGGTTCGGATTGTCGAGGGCACTGCAAGAAGCATGGGAATCGAGGTGAGCAATGAGCAAGGGTAAACGCTATGCCGCGCAGGCGGAGAAGATCGAGCGCAACCGCAGCTACAGCCTGACGGAAGCGGTCGAAATGATCAAATCACTGGAAGGCGCCAAGTTCGACGAGACCGTCGAGCTGGCCTTCAATTTGGGGATCGACCCGCGCCAGTCCGATCAGAACCTGCGCGGTGCGATTGTCTTGCCGCAAGGCACCGGCAAGGAGCAGCGAGTGGCCGTGGTGGCCACCGGCGACGCCGCGACCGCGGCTCGCGAGGCCGGCGCCGACTTTGTGGGCTACGAGGATCTGATTGAAAAGATCAAGGGCGGCTGGCTTGACTTCGACGTCTTGGTGGCCACTCCGGCGGCAATGAAGGATTTGCGCAGCCTGGGGCGGGTGCTCGGCCCGCGTGGCCTGATGCCCAATCCCAAGACCGGCACTTTGACTGAGGACACGGCGGCGGCGGTTCGCGAATCGAAGGCCGGGCGAGTCGAATATCGCAACGATCGTGGCGGTTGCCTGCATGTTCCGGTCGGCAAGCGTTCGTTCGAGTCGGAGGCCTTGCTGGAGAACGCGCAGGCGGTGATTCAGCAGGTCGTGCGTTCTCGACCGGCCGGGGTCAAGGGGAGCTTTCTGCTGGGGCTGGCGATGTCGTCGACCATGAGTCCGGCAGTTAAAATCGATCC
>SLSR01000099.1 GCA_007130365.1 Lentisphaeria bacterium | reverse complement strand
CTCGGCGCACCTACGGTAGGCACGTCGAGCGCGTAGCGTCGATGTGCCCGCGCGAACCCCGGATGCACCGACCCGCCTAAGGCGGACTCGGCGCACCTACGGTAGGCACGTCGAGCGCGTAGCGTCGATGTTTCCTCTGGCGATCTTTGCGACTTTGCGAGAAAACAATAAATTAATTTCAGAACCCTGGAAGCCTTGAAAACAGCCTCATTTCATCAACTGGGAGAGCCGCGCCCGCTTCGCTTATTGGCTCAGACTTTTCAGCAGTGCCAGAGCCGATTCCAGCTCGCGCCTCGGCTCCTGCAGGCTGGCCTCGATCGAAAGTCGACCGCGATAGTCCGCCTGGCGCAGGGCGCGGACAAAGCTTTCGAGGGTTGGGCAGGCCTCGGCCGCCGGCGGTCGGCGATGTTCGCCAGTCGCGACATGCGTATGGGCCAGCCACGGCGCGAACTCGATCAGGTCGTCGATCGAATCGCGGTCGCGGGCCATGTGGTAGGAGTCGGCCAGCAGGCGGATCGCCGGATGGTCGACTGCGGCCGTCAATTCGGCGCACTCCCGAACCGAATTCAGGATATTGCATTCACTGTGGTTGAGCGGTTCAAGGACGATGGTCAGATGGTTGGCCGCCGCCCTTGGCGCCAACTCGAGACAGAATTCCAGAAGCCGCCGCCGCCCCGCTTCCGGACGCATGCCGTCCGGAAGTTGGCGAGCCTTGCCGGAGCCGAACACTATGGTCTCGACGCCGACCTGGCGGGCTCGGGAAAAAACCCGGTCCACATAGGCGAAGAGCTTTTTCTCGTTGAAGTCCGGGCCGAACAGCGGCAGGCTGCCGGGCAGAAAGCAGTTGACCGCCGGACAGGGGAGCGCGGCGGCGGGCGAGTCCCGTTCGCCATCTTCAAACTCCCCGTCGTCCTGCGTCGGGCGCAAACGGTTGGCCACCGTGAATTCGACAAAATCGAAGCCGGCTGCCTGCGCCGCCTCCACCGCGTCCGCGTTTCCGCAACAAACTCCGTACAGCATGAATGATCTCCTTGGTTCTGGGCTTCTGTCGAAAGCCGCCGCGGATTCCATTTTTGTCCGCGCCAGCTTGGATATGCAAAGAACAGACTATATAGTACTTTTCGCCCGATGCAATTTTTTTTGGGCTGTGATGAAATGCCTGACGAAGGGCGGAGCGTGGTCGCAGTCAGCCGTGTCAACCCGGTCAACATGGTCAACTTGGCCAGAAGCTTTGCCTGTAGACACAAACCCCAGCAACTCGGAATCCCCAAATCATGAAACTGTCCCAGCTTGTCGGCCAGCGGATCAAGGAGGCGCCGCGCGACGCCCAGACCGCCAGCCATGTCTTTATGATCCGCGGCGGCTATGCCCGGCCGGTGGCGGCCGGCATCTATTCCCTGCTGCCGCTCGGTCGGCGGGTGACCGCCAAAATCGAGGCGATCGTACGCCAGGAGATGAACCGTATCGACGGCCAGGAAATCCTGATGCCGGTGGTCTTGCCGGCCGAACTTTGGGAGGAAAGCGGGCGAGCCGCCTCGGTCGGGCCCGAGCTGCTGCGCTTTCGCGACCGCAACGACAAGGCGATGGTGCTGGGCATGACCCACGAGGAGGCGGTGGTGCATCTGGTGCGAACCGAAATCTCCTCGTACAAGCAGTTGCCCTGCATGCTCTACCAGATCCAGACCAAGTACCGCGACGAGGCGCGGCCGCGGGCCGGCCTGATCCGAGTGCGTGAGTTCACCATGAAGGACGCCTACTCGTTCCATGCCGACCAGGCCGATCTCGAGCAGTACTATCGCCGGGCGCACGAGGCCTATGTCAGGACCTTCCGGCGGGTTGGCTTGGCCGAGGTGCTTTCGATCCAGTCCGACGCCGGCATGATGGGCGGTGCGGTTTCGCACGAGTTCATGGCTCTGGCCGACTGCGGCGAGGATACCGTCTTCGTCTCGCCCGACGGCCGGTATCAGGCCAATCGCGAGATTGCCGCGACCGGCCTGAAGTTCGACAAGGATTCGCCGCTGCCGCTGGAAAAGGTGGCCACCCCGGGCCGCCAGTCGATCGAGGAAGTGGCGGCCTTTCTCGGGGTCAGGCCCGAAGCCGCCGGCAAGGCGGTTTTCTACCTCGACCACCAGGACGAGCTGGTCTTCGCCATGATTCGCGGCGATCTCGAGGTGAACGAGACCAAGTTGCGCAACCATTTGCGGAGTCCGCAACTGCGGCTCGCCGACGAGGCCGCGATCCGAGCCTGCGGAGCGGAGCCGGGCTACGCCTCGCCGCTGGCTCTGGACCGGGAGCGGGTGCGCATCGTGGTCGATCGCTCGATCGCTGAAAGCGGCAACCTGGTGGTCGGCGCCAACCAGCCGGACTTTCATCTGCGCAATTTCTATTGCGAGCGCGATCTGCCGACCGCCGAAGTGGCCGATATTGCGACCGCGCGAGTCGGCGACCCCTGTCCGCTGACCGGCGAGCCGCTGCAGGAGCGCCGCGGAATCGAGGTCGGCAACATCTTTCAGCTTGGCGACAAGTATTCGCGCCCCATGCGCTGCACCTTTCTCGACCGCGACGGCAGGGAGCAGTTTCCGGTCATGGGCTGCTACGGGATCGGCATCGGCCGCACCATGGCCTCGATCATCGAGCAGTCGCACGATCAGTACGGTCCGATCTGGCCGATGGCGGTGGCGCCGTTCCAGGTGCACATCTGCGCCTTGAACAATCGCAAGCCGGAGGTGGCCGAAGCGGCCGACAGACTCTACGCGGAATTGTCCGAGGCCGGGCTCGAGGTGGTCTGCGACGACCGCAACGAAAAGGCGGGCTTCATGTTCAACGACGCCGATCTGATCGGCGCGCCGCTGCGCCTGGTGGTCTCCCCCAAGACCCTGGCCGAGAACCAGGTCGAATTCAAGACCCGCGACGGTTCGGGAAAGGCGATGCTTGCCCTGGCCCAGGTCGTTCCCGCCATGGTCGAGCGCGTGCGCGAGGCGCTATGAATGAGTCGCCTCTAGTGATCGCGGCCGGCATCGCCTGCGGCCTGGGAGCCGCCTTCTCGCAGGCGCTGTCGTATTTCTTCTCGCGGCGCTTCCTGACCGAGTGCCATACCGGATCGCGCATGCTGTTTTCAATCTCGCTGGTGCAGATGGGGGTGGTCTCGCTGCTGGCTCTGCCGTTTCTGCTCGACCGGGAGCTGCCGCCGCTGGCCGAGTATGCCTGGCCCTTGCTCGGGGTTTCCTTCTTCTTTCTCGCCGCCCAGTGGATCCTGTTCTCTCTGCTGAAGACTACCGACTCGTCGGTGGTGGCGCCGATGCTCGGGCTGAAAATCCCGATCCTGGGCGCACTGTCGATGATCTTTTTCGGCGAGACCATTTCCGGATGGGCCTGGCTGGCCATCCTGATGTGTACGGTCGCCGCCTTTCTGGTCTCGCCGCCGCGCGGTCTGCCCGAAATCAGGGTGCTGCTGGTCATTCTCGGGATCTGTCTGCTCTATAGCGGTTCCGACCTGAACATTCCCATTCTGGTCGACCGCCTGCAGTCGGCCTCCTCGTATCCGGCCTTGCTCGGAGTTTCTTTGACCTATGTCCTGTGCGGTGGTCTCGGCCTGCTGCTGGCCTTGCGCCAGGGCGCCTTCCGGGTCGAGTGCGGGCAGCGCTATGCCGCCCCCTATTCCCTGTGCTGGCTGCTCGGCATGTGCTTTCTGTTCGTCGCCTTTTCCCTGATCGGAGTGATCTTCGGCAATATGCTGCAAAGCAGTCGCGGCTTTATCGCGGTTCTGGTCGGGGTCGCGGTCAGTCGGGCCGGGCTCGACCATATCGAGACCCGCATCCTGCCGCGCAGTTGGCTGGTGCGCGGCCTCGGCGCAGTGCTGATGAGCGCGGCCATTGTCCTTTACTACGCCACCCGCCTGGCCTAGCCTGAATAAATCATCAGCCAAGTTTGCCGCAGAAAAAATATCAGCCACAAGAAACACCAAAAGTCACAAAAAAACTCCCGAAGGGATGACGCCTGCGGGAGGATTGGTGAGGATTAGTGTGGCTCTTTCTCAAAACGAATGGGTTGCTAATAGTTTTTTCTTAGATTTTGTGGGTAACAGCTTGGTTTCAGGTTTCAGGTTTCAGGT
>SLSR01000159.1 GCA_007130365.1 Lentisphaeria bacterium | reverse complement strand
GGCAACATGCTTGAAATAAGCAAGATGCAAAAATAAAAATGGTTTCTGACCCCGATGTAGACCGATATCAGGGGATGCCGCCTAGCCTTGGTCGCGAAAACTCCGCGCTCGCGATCCAAGGCGTCGGCGTGGCCGAAATTCTGTGAAATGATGAATGACTCGAATCACGCGGCGCCAAATATGGCAAGCCTAGTAGCGGCTGGTGTTCTCCGCGAAAATGGCGTTGAATTTGATCTTTTCCGAAGCCATGCAGAGGGCGGTCGGCGGCAGGTCGTCGGTATGGCGCAACAGGTCGGCGTAGTATTGGGCGTATTCTTCGTCCGTTTCCTCCGGTTCGGGATGGCGCATGCCGAGAAACACCAGGTCGGCGCCTTGCGAGTCCTGCCGGATTTGCTCGAATACATTCGGGCTTTGCCTGACCGTGACCAGGGGATTGGCCCGCAGCCTGACCTTGTCAATGAATTCGCGCAGGCTTTCCTCGGTGCCTTCCACCGCCTTCGGCTGGCTGACAATGGTGCGCAGATTCAGGGTGGCCTCCCGCCAGCCCTCGCCGACCGTCAGAAGGTGCGAGAGGGCAAGCATGAAACCGACATTCTGCTGCTGCCCGCCCCACCAGACGTCGATCCGCACGCCGCGGTCGAGGTTCGGTTCGGTTTTGCCTTCGCCTTCGCGCACGATCACCAGGTTGAGATTGTTGCGCTGAGCCGAGCAGACCAGGGAGGAGAAGTCCCGGTAGTTGGCTTCCTTTTCGGTCTCGCCGAACAGCAGGGTGTTGGGGCTGATCGGGCCGAAGCCGTAGGTGGTCGCCAGCTTGAGGGCTCCCTTGAGCGGGCTTTCGGCGCGATAGACCTTGGCCATTCCGGGCACTAGCTTGCGGTCGAGGAAGTCGGCGATTCTCTGTTCCATTTTCAGCCTTCTCTCGGCGCTGGTGCTCTCCGGGACAATCGTGGCGACGGTAAGAAAGCCGCGCCCCTGCGAGATGGCGCTGGCCAGCTCGATCAGGTACCAGCGGCTGGTCGGGTTGCCGCCGAGCACCAGGATGTTGGGCTTCCAGTTCCGTTCGTCGAGTCGGGTTCGAGCCAGGGTGTAGATGGCGTACTGGGCGATCTGCATAAGCACCCCGATGCGCATGTCGCCCCAGCGGGCGCGCAGTTTGCGCCGCTTCATCGCCCAGTAGACCGTCAGGACGGTGGCCAGGGCGACGATGGTGGCGCCGGCGCTGATCATGAACATGGCGCCGAAGCAGGCCAGGCTGCCGATCAGGGAAAGCGGCCAGGCCACGCGGAAGGTGGGGCGCCAGGAGGGTGGCTTGGTCAGTTCCTCGAGTCCGGCCGAGATGTTGAGCAAGCCATAGGAGGTAAGGAAAAACATCGAAAGAATGGGGGCGATCAGGTTCAAGTCGCCGGCCATCACTCCGATCAGGGCGATGGCGAAGCAGAAGACGGTGGCAATGCGCGGGTCGTTGCCGCGGCCGAAGCCGCGGCCGAGCAGGCGCGGCACGATGCGGTCTCTGGCCATCGCCTGCAAAGTGCGGGGAGCGCCGAGTATCGCCCCCATGGCGCTGGACAGGGCGGCCGCCCAAACCCCGGCCACGACCGCCTTTTCCCAGTGCGCGACGCGGCTCATAACCAGCAGGTCGGCGAGCAGTCTCTGGCGATCCAGTTCGCCGGCCGCGTTGCGCACGACATAGGCCAGGCTGAGCGGAATCAGCAGGTAGACCAGGTAGCCCACGACAACTGCGGCCAGGGTGCCGCGGGGCAGTGACTTGGCCGGATTGTCCAGGTCGCCCGACATCGAGACTCCGGCCTCGATCCCGGTTACCGCCGGGAAGAAGACGGCGAAGACGATCCAGAACGGCCGCAAGGCCGGCGTGGCTTCGGTCATGACTTCGGCCGCCGAGGTCGCGGCGATCGAATGGGTGGCCGCGCCCCAGAAGAAGCTGACCAGTGAAACCGCGATTGCGGTCATTACGATGAACTGCGATTTCAAGGCCAGGTCGGCCGAAATGAAGGCGACCAGGGTGAGCAGGGTCAGGGTGATCACGCCGACCGAGGTGGCGTCGAGCTGCGGAAAGACATCGACCACTGCCTCCGAGAAACCGGCGATGTAGAAGGCCACCCCCAAGGCCTGCGCCAGAAACAGGGGCAGGCCGATGGCGCCGCCGATTTCCACTCCGAGCGAGCGCGAGATGATATAGTAGGCGCCGCCGCCCTTGACTTTCATGTTGGTGGCGAGGGCGCTGAGGGAAAGACCGGTGAGAAAGGTGATGGCGCTGGCCATGGTTACGATCAGCAGGGTCAAAGGCAGGCCGGCGTTGCCCAGCACCCAGCCGATGCGCAGGTACATGACTACGCCAAGGATGGTCAGGATGCTCGGAGTGAAGACTCCCTTGAAGGCGCCGAAACGATAGCCGCCGCCAGCTTTCGGTTGCGCCGCCGTCGCGGGTTTTGGGGTGTCTGCCGGTGGTTGCTGATTGGTCATTGGCGGACGCTTCTGGTCGGGGTTCGGCCTATCCGCTGGCCAGTTCGGCTGAGCGGTCGCGAGCGGCCCGCACGGTTTGTTTCAGCATTTCCCGGAATCCATTTTCCCGCAACACCCGCAAGCCGGCTTCGGTAGTGCCGCCGGGCGAGGTGACGGCGTTGCGCAGGGCTTCCGGATCGCCGACCTTTTGCTGCACCATGGCGACGCTGCCGAGCACGGTTTGCAGGGTAAGTTCCAGAGCCAGCTCGCGGTCGAGCCCGACTGCCGCCCCCGCCTGGGTCAATGCCTCGATCAATTCGAAGATATAGGCAGGGCCGCTGCCGCTGAGCGCGGTGACCGCGTCGAGCGTTGATTCGGGGGCTTCGCGCACCCGACCGACGGCTCCGAAGATCTCTTTCGTCAGTTCCCGGTCGCTTCCGGTCGCGGCTTCGGCGCAGGCATACACCGCCATGCCCTGGCCGACTGTGGCCGGGGTGTTGGGCATGACCCGGACTATGCGCCGGTGGTCGAACCAGTCCGCAAGCCGGGCTATAGTCAGTCCGGCGGCGATTGATATGAGCAGGCGGTCTCCCAGGGTTCCGGCTACGGACGCCGCCGCCTCGCGCGCCTGTTGCGGCTTGACCGCCAGGACGATGATGTCGCTTCGCTCCACGAGAGCTTGCGGGATGTCGCCGCAGAATACGCCGGTGGCGGCGGTAAAGTCGGCTCGCGCCTGCGGTGCGACATCGACCGCCGCCATCCGCTTGGCGCACCAGATATGCTTGTCGATCAGACCGCGGGCGATCGCGGTCGCCATCTTGCCCGCTCCGAAAAAGCCAAGGTTCATGATCTCGCACCTTTCTTTGTTCCGCGGAATCAGAGGTATATCCTTCCGGGAACTTTAAAGCCGCCGATTCACGGCTTGGTCGACAGTGTCTTTACTGTGTATTTGAAATGTCAAATTTCCAGCCGTCTAACCTGAATGATTCACGAAGCCAGGTTGCCGCCGCGAACCGCCGCTTTGAGATAGACGCACCCGGAAAATATACAAAAGCGGTGTCAAGCCACCGGCCTGTCTGACCACTGACTCAGTAAGTAATATATTCTTGAAAGAGTTATGTGTTTTGCGATAACCGTCACTTTGATTGTTTGAGTGTGCTCAACAAGTGGTCAGGCATTCCAAAGCGCCTTCGGCGCGGTTTTACACTCCCGAAACCCGGAACTTCCGATCTTCTCAGCCCCTCCGGGATTGGAGAAGCCAACGGTTAACTACTACGGTTGACGATTGCCTTCACGCGTAAACCGCTCCCGTAGCCGTTATCGTTTTCTTTAAATTCTTGCAATTTGCCGACTGTGAAGGTAAAATATTGTTGCGGGGGTCAGCGGGTCAGTCCTCTAATTTGACTTTATCAGCTTCGGATTCTAATGATTTGGAAATTTCACTCATCTTCTTTTTCAATGCCGAGTTCGTTCTCATTCGTCTTGCCATATTGGTTCCGGCATTGCTGACAGCCGCCAGGGACACCGGCCCCAGCTGCCGCCCGAGTTCGGTCAGCGTATAGCGCCCTCGACAGTGGGTTGCTGCCAGGTAGAGCAAGGCCTGCCTGGCTTCACAGCCGCGGTTATGGCGGCGAAGAAGCTGATTCTTTGGACAG
>SLSR01000192.1 GCA_007130365.1 Lentisphaeria bacterium | reverse complement strand
GGATATCTACATGGTGAACGATCACGCCACCCCCGAGTAGGCATGTCGAGTCACCTCAGCGGAGCCCGGCGTGCGCTGCCTCCGAGACGCGACCATGAACCTCGCCATGACCACTGCCACCGCAACGCCCCCCAACCCCGGATGAAATCCAGCGCTACAAGTGTTAGCCGAGTTGGCGAGCCAGGCCAGCCCCCCCCGTTGGAGTTCAAGCTTAAGCTTGCCACCCCCATGTTCCAGGACTCCTGCCTCCACCTTCCTCTAGTGAAACGGTTGTAAAAAATTGACCTCATGACTCCGTGACCCCGAATTGACCAGATGACCCGATGCCTGGGTGGCTGGGTGGCCCGCGCTGAAGCGGGGGTTCGACCACGCTGAAGCTGTGAACTCAAACGTCGCCCATTCGTTGCCCTTCTGTTCCATTTTTTTTGTCCCTAATATTTCCGTCTCCTGCCCCACTTTCGCATTTTCGCATTTTTCGTGGACAACTGCTTCCCCTGTTCATTTACCCCATTCGTGTTTATTAGTGTCCATTCGTGGTTCTTTTTCTGCTCCCTTTCTTTGCGATCTTTGCGGTTACTCACCTGCCCCCCCCATCCTGCCCCATACTGCCTTGTTCGCATTAAATTCCTTGTTCTTTCATTCACCGTCCATCTTGATTTTCACTTTTTTTCTAAAAACGGCTTGCATTGCCGAAAAAAGTGTTTAATTTACTAAAAAGCGCAAGAGAAGTGTATGTCACACTCTTTTTAGATATTAAAGGAAAAGCGTTTTTAGCGCCGCGATTTTTCTAAAGTGATTTAGGGAATTGGCATTGACCTGAAAAACACAACCGGTCGCCGATCCCAGTCGGCGATGCGGATTACATACAGAGATAAAAGAAATAGATTAAAAAAACTTAGGAGTACAGACAAATGAATTTTCAGAAAATTACGAAAAGCCAATGTGTCAAACTATTAAGCGTGTTAGTGTTAGCGATTGTTTCGACAATCCACCTTCAGGCTGCGGACTTCACCTGGACCGGTGCGGCCGATGCAAACTGGTCCAATCCCGAGAACTGGGATGGTACGGAAAACGATTATCCCAGAAACACCGACAAAGCGATTTTTGCCGGTGATGCCGGAACCTTCACCCAGCCTTTCGCCGATTCCGGCATTCAAAGTCTGACACGCGTCGTTTTCGATGTTCAATCCGGCGGTTGGACGTTTGGAGGGACCAATGAGTTGCGGTTACGCGGTGGCAGTTCTTTCGCGGGTGGCGTGACCACGGTCAACGGCCCCTGGCGCTTTGACGAAAGAACAAACTTTAGTATTGCCGACGGAAGCGTGCTGCTCCTCAACGGCAACTTCAATAACGCACAGCGAATGAACGTTCGCACCGGTGGCACGATGGTCGTTTCCCAAGATGCGACTCAGAGCACCGTTGATCAGGAGGGCCTTCGGATTTTTGATGGATCCACTGCACTCTTGAATATCAATTTGGTCAGCAATCGGACTATCAGTCAATCCGACTACTGGGTTGAACATGAGGGCAGTACATTGGGAGGCACGGGTGGAATCACCTTTTCAGAAACTTCCAGGGGTCTAACCATCGCGAACGGCGGCCGCCTGTCGCCGGGCGGAAACGGCACCTACGGCGCTCAAATCGGCACCTTCGACGTGGCCACCAACAACACGGCGGTCACTTTCGCCAGCGGCGCAAGTCTGCTGATAGATCTCGGCGCGACCGCCGGAGACAATGATCGGGTCACCGTGACCGCCAGCGGCAGCGAAGGCGGCTATCTCGACCTGACGGCAGGCGGCGCGGTTCTGGAGCTGTTCGGCAGCGTCAATCAGGCGGTCGGCGATTACACCATCGCTACCTTCAACAACCCTGACAATGTGGCATACGGCACGTTCGGCACCTACCTGTTCAACGGTGATCCACTCGATTCCGAGTTCGGATTTGTCAGCTACTATGACGAGAGCATCGTGTTCACCGTCATCCCCGAGCCGGGAACTCTGCTTCTGCTGGGCGTGGGCGGCTTGCTGCTGCTTAAACGGCGGCGGCTGTAGAGCATTTCAGGATTCCGGTGTTCAGGGGTTGGGATTATCATCCCTGGACACCGGCATTTGTTCTCCTGGCCTCCCTTCCTTGGGCTGGCTTGTCAAGCGAATCAGTGTCACGCCTCATCGGACTGTCAAGCCGCAGCCTGGCTCCGGCGAATACTGAATTTCATCTCAAGCAATCCATGTCACGCATTTTCAGCAAGATGCAAGTTGAGTCCGTGGCTTTGTCAACTGCTTGCACTTGACCATGCAACAGAAAAAAATCATGCAGCAACAGATCACACTGCCTGATACTCTGTCTGTCCGCCACCAGGCACAAGTCATGGTCATCGGCGGTGGGCCGGGCGGCATCGGGGCGGCGGTCGCCGCCGCCCGCGAGGGCGCCGATGTGCTGCTCGTCGAGCATTATGGGTATCTCGGCGGCATGGCGACGGCCGGGGAGGTCAACCCGTTCATGCCCAACCATCTTAACGGGGAATCGCTGGATACCGGCATTTTCGAGGAATGGCTGGACCGCATGATCGGCTACGGCGGAGCCAAGCCGAAGTCACGCACCTTCGATTCCAACATCGCGCGTCTCGCCGCCGAAGACCTTTGTCTCGAAGCCGGTGTGCGCTTGCTCTATCACCACCGCACAATCCATGCGACAGTCGATCAACGCCGTCTGCACACGTTGGTACTGCATTCCAAGAGCGGGCTCACGGCCGCCCAGGCACAGACTTTCATCGACAGCACCGGCGATGGCGACGTGGCGGCTCTAGCGGGCTGTCGCTTCCACCTCGGCGACGAAACTCACGGCGGATGCCAGCCGATGACGCTCTGCTTCAAGCTCCAGCTCGACTCACGCGACCGCCCATCGGGAGCCAGCGGCCAAGACCTCTATCAGGCGATGGCGGAGGAGATGGACCACATTCAAAAGGTCTATGCCGCCGCCCAGGCCGACGGTCGTATCGACTGTCCGCGAGAGAACGTGCTGGTGTTCCGCGGGATTGAGGACAACATTGTACACTTCAACACCACCCGTGTTGTTGGCCGTTCATCCATCGACGGCGAGGCGCTGTCCCACGCGGAGATCGAGGCGCGGCGGCAGTTGCGACAGATCGTGGCGGTCCTGCGCCAGGAAGTACCGATCTTCCGCCACACTCGGATTTATTCAATCGCCCCGCAGATCGGTGTCCGCGAAAGCAGGCGGATCGAGGGACGGTGCTATGTGACCATTGACGACTTCCGCAGTGCCCGCCGGTTTCCCGACGCCGTGGCGCGGGTGACCTACGGCATTGACATCCACAACCCACAGGGAAGCGGCACGACGTTGCTGGACCTGCCCTGCGGCAAATGGTACGAGATACCCTGGGGCTGCCTGCTGACGGCCGACCTGGACAACCTGGCGGTCGGTAGCCGATGCATCAGCGTTGATCACGCGGTGCATTCCAGCATGCGCATAATGCCCCCGGTCTGTTCCCTGGGTCAGGCCGCCGGCAGCGCTGCGGCACTTGCCGCCAGGGCCGGTTGCGACATCAGCGAAATCGACGGTGTGCGCCTGAAGAATCACCTGATCGGCCGGGGCCGAAACCTGCTCCCTGATGACAACGGTGCGCCAGTTCAGAAGTCGCCGTGAACCTATATGTCGATTTGATCGCTTGATTGTGCGATATTGTTTTGCGGCAGCCCGCTAAAATAAAAACGGCTCCAACCCCAAAGGACGTTGGTTATGAAAAGAAAAAAAAACAACAGCTATAGTTTTACGCTAATCGAACTGCTGGTGGTCATCGCCATCATTGCCATTCTGGCAGCTTTACTGATGCCGGCTCTGCAAGGCGCCCGGGAATCGGCCCGCGCCGTCGGATGCGCCAGCAATATGCGCCAGCTTGGGATCATATTGTTAACCTATACCCTGGATGCTGACGACCGCTTCCCCAACACGGACGACCGCAGCACTTCACCGAGTCGCCCCTGGCGAACGCAAATCCGGGATCAGGGTCTGATTGACCATGAGGCCGCAATTTCCACCACCCCCGGTTTCCAGTGGGACAGCCATGCGGCCAGAGCTGCGCTGTACTGTCCCACCAACACTC
>SLSR01000047.1 GCA_007130365.1 Lentisphaeria bacterium | reverse complement strand
TCAATCCCATGTTAAGGGCTCGAACAAAAAAATCATTGTCCTCACAGCCCCAATCCTTGAATGCTTCATCGTAGCCGCCCAGGGCGTCGAAATTTTTGCTGGATATGGCGATTCTTCCGCCTATGCCGTGTTTTGGGCGGAGCAACTTGCTCCAAAAGGAAGCCTTTTGGGCCGGTGACTTTAATTTTTCCAAAATATGCAACTTGTTGCATACAACAATAGAATCATCCTTCTGAAACCTTTCATTCAGGTAGTAGGCAAAGTCCCGACCGGTATAATTGTCGGCGTCAAGATTGCACAGCACATCCCCCGTGGCATTGAAGTGCGCCAAGTTTTTGGCATGCGACATATGGAACTTCTGCGGAAGTTCCGTTCGGAAAATCCTTATCTGGCCACTTTCCATATGCTTGGAGTAATGCTTGACCAGCCATGCACTGACATCTCCCCGGGAATTGTAGTCGACAACCACAAACTCAACATTCGGATATTGAATGTTATGCCTGAAGTTTTTCGGAAAGGTCTTCTTGAAGTGATGCTCGCGGTTCATGCAGGTGGTGCAGAACGAGACTTTCCGGAATGACGCGGCATTCTTCCTGATTTTCGGTTTCCTGTGGCGATATCCTGAAACAGACTGAACCAGCAAGTTGAGTCTCCTGCGCAAGCCGCCCGACCAGGCCGCCGCAGACGGAATTGCCCGGTCGGCCAGAAAATATTTGGCCGCCAATGCCCGTTGATAGAGAAAACCGGGGCTCTCCCGCTTTGATTCAAAATGATTTATGATCGATTTCATCATCCAGGCGAGCCATCCACAAGGCCAAATCATAGCAGCACCTGGTTCCGTGAAAAGCCAGCGGTGCCTTAGCCGCCAGGCGCCAAGACGAAGCTGTGGCATTCTACCGCAAGTCGCAGTCAACCAAGCGGATATGGTGGCGCTGGCTTTCCCCACAGATGCAGACAACATACAGACTCCGATCAGACCTCGAATATAATCCGAGGCCGCCGGGATGCAAGAATATTCGACCGCTTACCCATCCCCAACCCCGGAACAAGGCGAGGCTTTGGCCTGCAAATTTCCATGAACAGCCGAATTTTCGCGGACTTGGGCTATAGTACACCGGTTTATGTCGAGCATAAGCGCAACCACCGTGAAAGAGCGGCCGTGAACAACAGATACGAATCGCAGGAGTCGGCGCATCTGCGCCTACGTCTCAAGCTGGGCCTGACCGCTCTGGCCATCGTGATCCTGTTCGGCACTTGCGGCTATCGCTGGTTCGAGCAGTGGACCTGGCTGCAAAGCCTGTACATGACGGTGATCACCATTTCCACAGTCGGCTTCAAGGAAGTCGCCGACCTTTCGGATGCCGGCCGACTGTTCACCATCATCCTGATCTTCAGCGGCATCGGCACGATCGCCCTGGTCGGGTCAAGCGCTTTCGAGTGGATGATCGAGCAACACGCCAGCCATTGGATGCGGAGGAAAAGAATGAACAAGCTAGTGAATTCCCTAAGCGGGCATATCATCGTCTGCGGCTACGGCCGCATGGGAAGGTATGTGGTCAAGGAGCTGCAGCCGCAGCAGGTGGACGTCGCAATCATCGAAAAGTCGCCGGAGATCTGCGAGTCGGTCATCGACCAGGGGATGCTGGCGATTCACGGCGACGCCAGCGACGAATCGGTGCTGGAGGCGGCCGGCATCCGGCGCGCCTCGGCGGTGGTCGCGGCGCTCAACACGGACGCGGACAACCTCTACCTCACCCTGACCGCACACGGCATGCGACCCGATCTTAAAATCATCGTGCGGGCCGAGGAGCAGGCCAGTCACTCGAAGTTTCTGCGGGCCGGCGCCACCAAAGTGATCTCTCCGTACGCCATCGGCGCCGACCATATCGTGCAACTGCTGCTGCGTCCGCGCGTAGTCGACTTCATCGAACTGGTCACCCAGCAGGGGGCTCTGGCACTGAACATCGACCAGGCGGAGCTGGACGAGGACTCCCCGCTGTGCCACAAGACCCTGGCCGAATCGCACGCCCGCCAATCGCTTGGAAGAATGATCCTGGCCATCCGCAAAAAGGACGGGGAAACCGTTTTCGACCCGTCCCCGGATACCATGCTCGAGCCGGGCGATGTGCTGGTCACCGTCGGCCGCGGCAAATAAGCATGATCCACATCGCCCAAAGCCGTCGCGGCTGCCGCGAGCCAAAATCCGGACGGCATCGACTGCCGGAAGCGAGCGCCCGACCGACTTCACCTGTGAAATCAATCAATAGTCTATCCTGCCTATGGAAACACGGCCGGTTATCTGCAATGTCGCTGATGTCTCATTTCAAATAGGGGCTCAGGTGGTTCTCGATAATATTCGCTGCACGATTCATGAAGCCGAGCGGATCGGGGTGCTGGGCAGCAATGGCAGCGGCAAGTCGAGCCTGCTTCGCATACTGGCCGGAGCCATGCCCCCTGATTCCGGCGAAGTGATTTGTCGTCGCGCCTTGACCATCGGCTATCTTCCCCAGGAATCGGCCTTGCAGCATCACCGCACCATTCGCCAGGCGGTGCTGGCCGGAGCCGCCGACATCCTTGATAAAATAACTCGCTTTGAAGCCTTGCCGGCGCATGCCGAAGCGGCGCATCAGTTGGAGGAGGAGATATTCAAGCGAGGCGGCTGGGAGCTTGACCGATTGGTCGAGGAGCTGGCCTCCCACCTGGCTTTGCCGGATTTGGAGCGCCCGCCGCAGACTCTTTCCGGCGGCGAACAGCGCCGGGTGGCCCTGGCCGCCGCCTTGATCGGAGCCCCGGATTTGTTGTTGCTTGACGAGCCCACCAACCACTTGGACACCGATTCCATCGCCTGGCTGGAGACCTGGCTGCTCCGCCGCCGCTGCACCTGTCTGCTGGTTTCCCATGACCGGGCTTTTCTGGACAATGTTTCCACCAGCACCCTGGAGATCGAGAACGGCTCCCTGTATCGGCATGAAGGAAACTATAGTGGTTTTCTGCAGGCCAAGTCGGCCCGGCAGGCGATCGAGGAGCGTTTGGAGGACAAGCGGCAGGCCTTTCTCCGGCGCGAAGTGGAGTGGATTCGCCGCGGCCCCAAAGCCCGGTCCACCAAGTCCAAAAGCCGGGTCGGCCGCTTCAACCAGGCGGCGGCCGGATCGGCGCCGGTACGCAGCGGCAGTGTGGAGATGGTGATACCGCCCGCCGACCGCATGGGGAAACGGGTGCTGGATTTCTTCGATGTCGACATCGAGATCGGCGGCAAAACTATTGTTCGGGATTTTGACTTCTCCTTTGAACCGGGACAGCGTATTGGGATAATCGGCTCGAACGGCAGCGGCAAAACCACTTTCCTCAGAACGATTCTCGGAGAGCATTCCCCGAGCAAGGGCAAAATTGAGCGCGGCGAGTTGACCCGCTTTAATTATGCCGACCAGAAAAGGCAGCTGCTCAATGATGACCACGATGTTTTTACCGAACTCGCCGAAGGCCAGGAGTTTGTGCGGCTGGGCGAACAGCAGGTGACCGTGTGGGCGTACCTCAGGCGTTTCCTCTTCAGCGACGAGCGGATCAGAACCCGGGTGGGGCGGCTTTCCGGCGGCGAACGCAATCGTCTGATGCTGGCTAAGATGCTTAAGAACGGCGGGAACTTCCTGATCCTCGATGAACCGACCAACGATTTGGATCTTGATACTCTGCGGATACTGGAAGAGGAGCTTGCCGGTTTTGCGGGATGTGTCCTGGTGGTCAGTCACGACCGCTATTTTCTAAACCGGGTGGGTAATGGCATTCTGGCCTTTGAAGGGGATGGCCGCCTTTTCTATCAGGTGGGGGACTATGACTATTACCTGGACAACCGGGCTGCCCGGGAAATGGCGAGACCGAAAGTCGGCGGCGATGAGGTTCCGGCAAAGGACAAGGCACAGCCCGGGAAAGACGGCGGGGCTGGGACAAAGCGGAAACTGAAGTGGAAGGAGAAGCGTGAACTGGCCGGTATGGAGGCGGCAATTCTGGCTTCGGAAGCAGAAGTGGCCAGGCTGGAAAAGATTTTTTCAGATCCCGATTTTTTCAAAACACACGGTCACCGATCCCGGGAATTGACGGACGAGCTGGAGGCTGCCCGCAGCCGGACAGCCGAGCT
>SLSR01000066.1 GCA_007130365.1 Lentisphaeria bacterium | reverse complement strand
GGAGCGGGGCAGCCACCGGGGCAACCGCGCCCCTGTCGGGGGGCGGCACCTGACGAAAAGCGGGTTCAGAGCATCTTATTGTTCGAAGTCGGAAGATTCAACCACAGAGATGGAAAACAAAGGAAGATTAGATGCGAACGAGCGAATGCACTGGACGCTCATTCTTCGCGCCAGTGATCATGTCGTTGTCGCATATTTCTCCGGCATGAGGAAAAGATGCTCTCGGCAATGCCGACAATCATGAAGACCGCCACCAGGGCGCTGCCGCCATAGCTGATCAGCGGCAACTTCACTTCCACCGGCGGCACCAGCCCGGTATAGCTGCTAAGATGCAAAGCCGCCTGCACGCCAATCATGGCGGTCAGTCCGACCATGGCAGACACCGAGAATTCATCGCCGCCGCCCGCCGCCATGATGCGACTCCGCCGATAGCCATACAGCACCCAGGCCATCAGAATCAAGAGAAGCGAAGTCAAGCCCAGCAAGCCCATGGATTCGCCAAAAGTGGCAAAAATCGAGCCCCCGTGCCCAGGCGGCAAATCGAGCCGAAAACCCAGATCCCGCCCCATCGCCTGTCCGAACAGACCGCCGGAAGCCAGGGCGTGCTGAAATTGCGCGACATGCCATTCCGAGCCATCGGCCAGGCCAACATAGTCGACGGCGGATGCGCCACCGTCCGAACTCCAGGTGCCGAAGCGAAAGAGCAAGGCCAGAACCGGCGAAACCAAAATCAGATTCAGCGCCAAATGGGCAAGCGATCCGCCGAGACAAAAGAAAACCAGCAGAAAAGTCAGGCCGTAGACCAGCACGGCTCCCGTGTCCGGCTGCACAAGCAACGGAATCGACCAAACCAGCAAAATCCCGAAGGGCGCCACCGCACCGGCCAGCCAGTCGTCGCGATGCTCGCGAGTACGCTCCATGACCAGAGCCAGAGTCAGGACAAAGAAGGGCTTGGCCAATTCGCTGGGTTGAACAAACCAGCCGCGCCAGGCAAACCAGCCGCGCAGCCCATTGACCGCGATTCCGAAACCGGGCGCCGCCAGCAGCAGGACATAGCAGACCACCGCGCCGACCAGACCCCAGGAACGCCAGCAACGCCCCGGCACCGCCGCCGCCGCCACCATAACCAGGCCGCCCGCCAGCAGCCAGAGCAACTGACCGAGCAGGAATTCATAGGGATCGGCCAGGTGGAAGGTGGCATTGAACACAACCAGACAGCCAAAGACGCTCAGGCCGAGGCAGATTGCGACGGCCGGGCTCAAAGCGGATTGGACAAGGGAGATGAAATGGCGCAATTTCTTCATGGGTCAAGCCTGAAGGGCAGATAGACATCATAGCCGCTGCGCATTTCGCGAATCACTTCGCGAGTTCCGGGAATCGGCCGGTTCTCCTGATCCAGACGAACCCGCAACAGCGCCGGCACGCCACGCAGCAGGCCGTCGTGCTCCTTTTCCCAGCCGGAACGGCCGATCTCGCTGGCCTGTTCGAACTGGACTTCGCCAATGCGCTCGCGCAAAAACGAATGGTCGATCCGTTCGCGCACAAAGTAGGAGGTGATGCGCAGTGATTCGAGGTTGACCAGCAAGTCCTGCAAACCCGCAAACTCGGCCGGCTCCAGCTCGCGCTTGAGCCGAATTCGCGTATCCGGACGAGCCAGCGCCCGATCCCGGCGCCAATGGTCGTCGATCGCCACCACCGAATCGAGCAGGCGCCACTCGCGTTCGGCCTGTTCCGGCGCCGCCGGCACCCGCCAGTCCAGAGCCAGAACCCGCGATGTCCAGGCCAGAGGCCGGCCGGAAACGTCGAGCAGACGGCCGCGAGCCGCCGGAATCATCTCGTAGCGCCACCCCTCCTCGAATGACAGATCGAGCAGGTAGTCGGAGCGCTGCCAGACCATGATTTGCGAGAAGCGCGAAAACAGCAGCAGCCCCCAAACCGCAAAGCACAGCCACAGAGCCATCAGCCGATAGCCGCCCGGTCCGACCCGGCCATCCGAGCCGAAGGCTGACAGCTTACTGGTGTTCAGAGAATGCATGGCTGCCCGCAACCTCCGGCGGAGCCGAAATGCGAACTTCGACCATGCAGGCGCGCGGCAGGGCTTCCGGCATTTTCTCGGCCACCCGCCGCCAGCCCTCGACCGGCTGCGTGCGCAGATGGTTCGCGATCTCGTGGCTCCATTCGCGATAGTGACGCTCGATCCGGCGCTGCCGCGCCGGACGGGTCGAAATTTCGTCGGCAATATTCTTGGCGCCGACTCCCAGCACCCCGACCGCCAAAACCCCGGCCAGCACCCACCAGCCGATTCTTCCCGAAGCAAATCTTTTCATCATAGCCCGGTTCTCCTTCACTCTGCCAATTCAACTTGCGAACGGTGATTTTCGTAATCTCTAATCGCCGCGAACTCTCGCTGCCAGAGGGCCAGATTCCAAACCTCTACGCCGATCTCGCAGCCGACCACGACGGCAGTCTCGCCCGGCATCAGTCGCAGCGATTCGCGAAAAAGGCCGGGGATCGTAATCCTGCCCTGATTGCTCAACCTTTCCGACTGGGTAAACGCACCGAAGCGCCGCAACTGCCTGCGATAGGCCAGGCTTCCCCCGGCTCGCGCCGCCGGCCGCGGCTCGTCGGCCCGCATTTGCCGCCAGACGGCCAATGGATATACCGCCAGCGCATTCTCCGGCAGACAATGCACAACCACCTCGCGCTCGTCGAACGACAGGAAATCATCGAGCAAACGCGCCGGCAGCCTGATTCTGCCGTTGCGATCGATCAGGCAGTGCTCCTGTCCGCAGAATTTCGGCATGACCCCCGGCCTTTCTCCGCATTTTTCCATTTTTTTCCAATTTAATCCATATTGCCCCAAAATGCAAGCGGAAAACGGAAGTTTCCCGATTTTTTTATTTTTTTCGGAAAAAACGACTTGCAATTCACGAAACTCGGCTTATTTTCCAGACATCAACACGAAACCGGACGCTTTAGCAAGTTCGGGGGCGTAGCTCAATTCGGTTAGAGCGCCGGCCTGTCACGCCGGAGGTTGCGGGTTCGAGTCCCGTCGCTCCCGCCATTTTTTTGGTTGGGTTTCCACCTCTTCGCCCCAGTCGCCTCCTGCAATTTGCCAGTCATGGGCGACGATGTCTTGCCGCCACAAACTGTGGCCATCCGCGCAAGGCTTTAAATTCTCCGCCGATTCAGCGAAATCTTTTTTTTCGCCACCTGAACCCGGCAAACCGCACCCACAAACAAACTCTGGGACAGCAACGACCAATGGCTCCTGAAAAATCAAACAAACCAAAGGGCGCCACTCGGCAGCCCGCCAAAGCCAAGGCGGTTCGCGAGACCCTGCCGGTGATTCCACTGCAGCGGGCAGTCATCTTCCCCTACACCATAAGCTCGCTCTCGATCGAGGATCCGGCCTTGGTCGAGCAGGTCGACCGGATCGCGAAGGGCAGCCGCATGGCCGCCTTCATGCCTCTGCGGCAGCCGGAGATTCCGAAAGACGGCTGCCTTGGGAAAGCCGACTTCCACCCGGTCGGCGCCGCCGGACGCATCGTCAAGATTCTGCGCTTGCCCGACGACAGCCGCCGTCTGCTGATTCGCGGCGTGCGCCGCCTGCAAATCGTCCGCGTGTTCGGCCGTCATCCCGGCTTGAAGGCGCTGGTCGAAACCCTCTCGACTCCGGAGGACGACTCGCTGGAGACCGAGGCGCTGGCCCGCAACATCTTCACCCTGGTGCAGAATGTCCTGGGCATGTCGCCCAATCTGCCCGAGGAGTTGAATATCGCGCTCTACAACATCGACGACTACGGGCGGCTGGCCGACTTTATCGGCGACACCCTGAATCTTCCCTACGAAGACAAGCTGAAGGTGCTGGAAACCGTCGAACTGCATCCGAGGCTGGAGGCGATCCTGCACTTTCTCAGCCGGGAAGCCATGGTTCTGAGCATCGGCAGCGAGATTCAGGAGAAGGTCAACACCGTCCTCCACAAATCGCAGCGCGAACATGTCCTGCGCGAGCAGTTGCGGGCGATCCAGCAACAGCTCGACGAACCCGAGGACTCGCCCGAAACCCAGGTTCTGCGAGAGCGGATCGAGCAGGCCGACCTGAGCGTTCCGGCCCGCGAGGCGGCGCATCGCGAACTGGAGCGGCTGCGCCAGATGCATCCGTTCGCCCCCGAATACAATGTCGCCCGCAACTATATCGAATGGCTGATCTCCCTGCCCTGGACCCAATATTCGCGCGACCGGCTCGAGTTGACCGCCGCCGCCCGCCGCCTCGACCGCGACCACTACGATCTGACCCGGGCCAAGGAGCGGATTCTGGAGTTTCTGGCGGTCATGCAGCTGCGCCGGGACCTGGGACGGGCTCCGATCCTCTGCCTGGTCGGCCCGCCGGGGGTCGGCAAAACATCGCTCGGCCAGTCGATCGCCAACGCACTCAACCGCCAATTCGTGCGGATTTCTCTGGGCGGCGTCCGCGACGAAGCCGAAATCCGCGGCCATCGCCGCACCTACGTCGGCTCGATGCCGGGTCGCATCATCCAGGGACTGCGCCGGGCCAAGACCGCCAACCCGGTCTTCATGCTCGATGAAATCGACAAGCTCGGGCACGACTTCCGCGGCGACCCGGCCGCGGCTCTGCTGGAGATTCTCGACCCGGCTCAGAACGCCAGCTTCTCCGACCACTACCTGGAGATCGACTTCGATCTGTCGCAGGTGCTGTTCATCACAACCGCCAACCTGATCGACCCGATTCCCTCGGCCTTGCGCGACCGGATGGAGACAATCCGCATTCCCGGCTATACCCACGAGGAGAAGACGGAGATCGCCAAACGCTTTCTGATCCCCCGGCAAATCCGGGAAAACGGTCTCCAGCCGCGTCAACTGCGCTTCCGCAAACCAGCCATCGGGGCGGTCATCAAACGCTACACGCAAGAGGCCGGAGTGCGGGATCTGGAACGCAGGTTCGCCAAGCTTTGCCGCAAGCACGCCCGCCAACTGGTCGAGAGCCGACTCGATCCGGAAACCACAACCACGATCAGAACCGAAGAGCAACTGCTCGCATACCTGGGGGCGCCGCGGGTTTTCGACGAGCAGATCATGCGGACTCCGCAAGTCGGGATGGTTACCGGGCTGGCCTGGACCGAAGCCGGGGGCGAAGTTCTGCGCATCGAAGCCAGCAGCGCCAGGGGCAAAGGCAACCTGACCCTGACCGGATCGCTGGGCGAAGTGATGAAGGAAAGTGCGCACATCGCGCTCAGCTATGTGCGCAGTCGCGCCGCCGGCCTGAAGATCGAGGAGGAGAAGATCGAGAAGTCGGATCTCCACGTCCATGTCCCGGCCGGCGCCACCCCCAAGGACGGACCGTCGGCCGGAGTGGCCATGGCCGTCGCCCTCGCCTCTCTGCTGACCGGCCGTCCGGTGCGGCCCCTGATTGCGATGAGCGGGGAGATTTCCCTGCGCGGCCAGGTCATGCCGGTCGGGGGGATCAAGGAAAAAGTCCTGGCCGCGATCAGAGTCGGCATCAAGACGATCCTGCTGCCCGAAGGCATGCAGGCGCAAGTCGCCGAGGAGGTCGAACCGGAACTGCGGCAAAAGGCGGAGATAAAATTCATCTCCGACGCCGATCAGGCCTTCGCCGAGCTCCTGCTTTGAGCTGGAAGCGTGAACGAAGGCCACCTGCGGCGGCGATTAGCCGTCCTTAGCATGGGTTGGGACTTATCGTCTTCCTCGTTGTCGCTTCACTGACAACGAGTGGTATCCCATCCCAACCTACAGTTCAAGGAAGAATGCCGGCAAACGACTGTCCAAGCCACTTCCGTCAGCTCTGCTCCAGCGGAGTCATCGCCACCGCCCATTGCCGCATGCGCCGGAGAAGACCGAGGATGGAGCCGGCTTCGATCGAGCCGTCCGGGGAAAAAACCACCATGCCCTTGAACAGATAGCCGTCGAGAGCCTCGCGCCACTGTTCAATAAAACCACCGCTCAACCCCTCGCCCGCCATCGGCTCGAAGTGCAGCCGCAGCACACTCAAGTGACAGCCGCAGCGCCGGAGAAAGTCGCGCACCTGGAAACCGGGCGGCAGCTCGGCCGCGTACAGATCCAGAGCCAGTCGGCAATTCGGATGCATGACTTCATGAATGACATTGCCGACCATATCCCACTGTGGGGCGGTGGGATAGGCCCGGGGATAGCGGGCTTGCAGACAAACCTTCACCTCCTGCGATGCCGCCACCGCCATCAAGTCCCGCATGAACTTGACCCGCCGGGCAAAATTGAAGTCACCGCCATCCCCGACATTGCGCCCCACCCCGAGATCGAAGATCGCAGTGCGGACTTCGCGGTTCCGAATCTCGACCAGGCGGGCACTCAAAATCGCCTGCGCCTGCTGCCGCATCTGATTCGACAAACCAACCAGATTGCGGGTGACTTCGGATGCGATCAGATCGCGGATCGCGACCAAGTCCAGGCCGCGCTCGGCCAGAATCCCGTCCTCCGCCTCGGGCGCAAGAAAACCCTCCCAGGACATTTCGATTTTCCGGAAGGCGCGAGTTTTGGCCGCCAACTCCAGCCAATGCCCGCGATTCTGATCCGGGATCGCAAGAACAATTGAGTTCATCATTCCACCTTGGCTCCGATTAAAACCCCCAAAGCAACCGCCGCCGCCAGCTCCACCCGCAAAATCGACTTGCCCACGGTCAGCCCCCGCAAGCCACCTGCCCGCAACTCATCCCTTTCCCCCTGGCAAAAGCCGCCTTCCGGGCCGATCCACAAAGCGCATTCCTCCGGAATCTGCGCGGCAGTCAGCCCCCTCGCCTGCGCACTCAACCCGAGATCGCCGAAAAAGCCGGGCGGGCTGCCCGCCAAGGCCTCGGCAAAAGCCACGGGCGCATGGAATTGCGGCAGAAACCGATAGCCCGATTGCTTGAGAGCCTCGACCGCCTGCCTGGACCACTGCTCGAGGCAAGCGCGGGAAGCGGGTTCGGCCACAGCATAGCGGCATTTTATCGGATGCACCGAAGCAACCCCGAGAGCCGCCGTCGCCTGCACCAGAAAATCCATGCGCCTGCCCTTCGGCGGCGCCACATAGAGATGAACCTGCGGCCGCACCGGCTGCGCCCTGGAGCGGTCGAAAACCCGAACCCGCAGACCGCAGGCGCGGCGGCCGATCCGAGCCTCGACAATTTCTGCCGAGGCCACCTCGCCGAGTCCGTTGAACAGGGCAATCCGATCGCCGACCGCCAGGCGCAGCACGCGAAGCGCATGCCGGGCTTCCGCTTCCGGCAAATCCACCGTGCCCCCGATCTCCGGCAGTTCCTTGACATGGAAGTTGCGCATCGTCACTCTGAGCCAATGCCCCGTCCTGAAATAGACAGCAAAAAAATCATGCCTTCCCAGCCCCAGCCTGCTGTATCGCTTCCAGCAATCCTTTCTCGCCGTTGACCAGAGCCTGCAAAGCCCGACCCCGATGGCTGATCCGATGCTTGGCCGCGGCCGGCAGTTCGGCAAAGGTCTGCTCGAAACCTTCCGGAATGAACACCGGATCATAGCCAAAGCCCCGCTCTCCGCGCGCGATCCGGGCAATCCGCCCCTCGACCCGCCCCTCCAGGGTTCCATGCAATCCCGTCCTGGTGGCGACCGCCAGAACACAGACAAAGCAGGCGCGACGATCCTCGACCCCACGCATTTCGGCCAGCAGCTTCTCCAGGTTTTCCCGATCGCTCGCCGCCGGCCCCGCATAGCGCGCCGAACGGACTCCCGGCGCCCCGCCCAGGGCAGACACCGAAAGCCCGGAGTCGTCGGCGATCACCGGCAGGTCGAACCGCCTGGCCACTTCCGTCGCCTTTTTAATCGCGTTCTCGGCAAAAGTCCGGCCATCCTCCACCACTGGCGGCAGGCCGCCGACCTCATCGGCGCCAAGAACGGTCAGGCCGCGCCCCGCCGTAGCCTCCCGAAATTCGCGCAACTTATGCAAGTTGCCGCTGGCCAGCAAGACGGTTCCCGTGCCTCCCCGGTGATCCATGGTCATTTCCGCGGCCTCCTCTTTCACAGCATATTGGCGGCGGTCTCGGCCAGCTCGCTGCGCTCGCCCTTCAGCAATCCGACATGCGCCGCCAAACGGTTGCGCCGCAGGCGGTCGACCACATAGACCAGACCGTTGGACTGGGCGTCGACATAGGGATTGTCAATCTGATGCGGATCGCCGGTGAGCACGATCTTGGTGCCGTCGCCGACCCGCGTGACCACGGTTTTCACCTCAAGCGGAGTCAGATTCTGGGCTTCGTCGATAATGATGAACTGATGCGGAATACTGCGGCCCCGGATATAGGAAAGCGGTTCGATCAAGATCTCCTCGCACTCCATAATGTCCGGCGGCAGGCTGCGTTCGCGGCTGCGCTTGTCCTTCTCGCGAATCAGCTCGATGGCATCGTAGATCGGCTGCATCCACGGCTTCATCTTTTCATTGACATCCCCCGGCAGATATCCCAAGTCCCGCCCCACCGGCATCGTCGGGCGAAAGATCAGCAGGCGATTGTACAAGTCCTCGCTGAACACCTTGCTCAGGCCGGCCGCCACCGCCAACAGAGTCTTCCCGGTGCCCGCCTTGCCGGTAAGCGTAACCAACTTGATCCGGTCGTCGAGCAGCGCGTCCAGCGCGAAACCCTGCTCCAGATTGAGCGGAGTAATCCCGACCGCGCCGCCGCGGTTCGAGAGCAGCGGCACAATCTTGTCCGGCTCCTCGACGTCAAACCGCCCGCCCTGCCGGTTCGCCTGATTCTCACGGTCGACCAGAAGCAGGTATTCATTGGGCAGCCCCTTTTCGCCCGCCACCTTGATCGGAGAACCGCCGCGCAGGCACTCGATGGCCACATCCGAGGTCGCCACCTCCCGCCACCCGGTATAGACGTCGCCGTCCGGCGACTGATCCACCTCGTAGTCTACCGCCGGCACGCCGATCGCGTCGGCCTTGAGTCGCAGGTTGACGTCCTTGCTGACCACGATCGTCTGGTCGCGGTCGCCCTGCTGCTGCAGATCGATCGCCAGCGACAAGATGCGATTGTCGCCGCGATTGCTCACATGCAGGCCGAGTCGGCGCAAGTCGGTTTCAATCTGGCCGCACACAATGCGCAGCATGCCGCCATTTTCCAGGCATACCCCTTCGCCCAGATTGCCGCGCTCCCGCAAATCGTCGAGCAGCCGGGCCACATAGCGGGAATTGCGCCCCAGCTCGCTCATTTCGCGTTTGAATCCGTCCACCTCCTCGATCACTTCGATCGGAATGATCACACGGTTGTCGGAAAAGTTGAAGATCGCCAATGGATCATGCAGCAGCACATTGGTGTCCAAAACAAAGTTCTTCGCCATCTGAACTATGCTCTCCTGTTCGCCTGAAACGGCATTCGCACCCCCACTCGCAAACCTGCGACAAGATATTGTTGTGAACCATAGTTGCGGCCGGGCAAAATGCCAGTGACAAAAAAAACTTGCGCGCCCCGGTTGCGTTCGCCTGATTGCGGGATAAATTAACTGCTGCAACCAATTACCAACTGATTACTGTCAATGGAGCAAAAGCATGGGCAACGTCAAAAAGAAACGACGCCGTAAAATTGCGCAACACAAACGGCGCAAGCAACTTAAAGCGATGCGCCACAAAAACAAATAAGCGTGCTCGCCAACCGCAACATGCAGATCCGCCGCCGGTATCCGAAATGGATACTGTATGGGATCTGCTTGTTTTTTGGCATCGTCGCTCGCGGCAGATCGCTCGATTCATCCCTGGAGCCGGCGGAAGAAGCCCGCATCGAGGCGTTTTCCCAGTTCGCCTGGGGGTTGCTGATGGAATTCGAAGGCGATCTCGCCCCCCGGGAAGTCGAAGAGTTCTACCTGCGGGCGCTCGCGGCCATGCCGGAGTCGCAATTCATTCTGCGCCAGATAACCACCCCCTGGGTCGAGCAGGGCGACTATCGGAGAATCGCCGAAGCCCTGACCCCGATCGCGCGACAACACCCGAACGCGACCGACCTGCAACTGATTACAGTCGCCGCCATGCAGGCGCTCGACCGCTTCGAGGAAGCCGCCGAACTGCTCGGCCAGGCATACCACCGGCAAGTGCCGCGCTCGACTCGACTGCTGCGCGAATACGCCGCCCTGCTCTGGCGCATGCGCCGATACTCCGATCTCAATCAACTCCTGACCCGCGCCCGCCGCCGACCTGAGTTCGCGGCATCGTTTGTTCTCGAATATGCCACCGCCACCTTTTTCGACTCGCTCGCCCAAAACCCGCCCGCCACCGAGTTCTCGCAACGCCGCGTCAAGCGCTTTCGCGAACGCGCCCTGCACCATGCGCGGCAGGCCATTGCCAAACTCGATCGGGAGGCGCGCTTCTCGGACTTGGAAAGACTGTTCCGCATCCTGCGCGAAAGCGAATCCTGGCCGTTGGCGGAATCCCTGCTCGAAGCAGGTCGGCGACACTTCCCGCGGCATCGCCTAGAATTGGATTTCATGCTCGTGCAAATCCTGCTCGAGCAGGAGCGTGCCGAAGAGGCGGTGGCCACCCTCGACCGCCTGGCCCCCGACCTGCCCCTGCAGTTCGAAGCCCACAGCCGAGCCGGCCGGGCATACCTTGAACTGGAGCAGTGGCAGTCGGCGAAAACCTACCTCGACCATGCCTTCCTGCAGCGGCCGAACGATCCGCAGATCCGTTTCCTGCTCGCCTATGCCAATCTGCGGGCCGGGCAATCTCGCGAGGCCTACGAAAAGCTGGAGCCGCTGGGGGCAACCAACTCATACTTCCTGCTGCTGCGCGCCCAGGCGGCGGCCGCCCTGGAGCGCCACCGGCACGCCCTCGAACTCTCGGAACAGGCCCGTGAACTGGCCAGGACAAACCAGGACGAGGATTTCGTCGACGCCAGCTTCCTGCTGCTGCAGGCCACCCTATACGAGCGCCTCGACCATGATCCGGAGAAGATGCTGGAACTGGCCGAGCAGGCCTATGCCATGGAGCCCGACAACCCGATCACCCAGAACTTTCTGGGCTACACCCTGGCCGACCGCGACCGGCAACTGGAGCGGGCCGAAAGACTGATCCTCGAAGCCATTCAAAAAATGCCCGAAAGCGCCGCGATTCGCGACAGCCTGGCCTGGGTCTACTATCGGCAGCAGCGCTTCGCCGAAGCTCTGACCGAAATCAACCGCACCCTGGAACTGATGGCGCAGGCGGGGGAAAGCGATGAAATAGTCCTCGGCCACGCCGGCGACATCTACCTGGCCAGCGGATATCCCCGCCTGGCCGTCTACTATTGGCGCCTGGCCATTCTGCGCAACAGTCCGGAAGCCGAACGGCTGCGTCAAAGCATCGAACAGGTCTTGTCTAAGATCAATTGACGCTTCGCGTCAATGGTTAAGGTGCCCTTTCAGGGCACAATTTTTTCTGACTCCTACCCAGGGTTGCGCTGCGCTTAACCCTGGGCTACGATGTTGCCGCCCCTTTGGGGCTATAGTGTGCCATTTTTCGCGCATTTCGCGTATTTCGCGGTTATGCAAGGCATCAAAACCCTTTGTGATCTTTGCGGACTTCTGTTCAACCTGTATTTATTTGGCGTGGTGGTCGGGGCAGATTCCCCTCTAATCCAGAATCAACAAGCTGCCCGCCATCACCGCCATTCCGGAAATCAGGCCATAGATGCACAAGTGATGCTCGCCATAGCGCTCGGCGGTCGGCAGCAGTTGATCCAAAGAGATGAACACCATGATCCCGGCCACACCCGCGAAGACCATTCCGAAAACCGCATCCCCGAGCAAAGCACGCAAGAGGAAGAAGCCGAGGACGGCTCCCAAAGGCTCGGCCAAGCCGGAAAGAACAGAGTAGAAAAAGGCCTTGCGCCGACTGCCCGTGGCATAATAGATGGGCACTGAAACCGCCACCCCCTCCGGAATGTTGTGGATGGCGATGGCAATCGCGATCGTCAAGCCCAGCTTCGGATCGTGCATGGCCGAGACGAAAGTCACCAGACCTTCGGGGAAATTGTGGATCGCGATCGCCAGAGCCGACAGCATACCCATGCGGTGCAGAGCCTGGCGCTCCAGCTTCAGCTTCTGCGCACTGTCCATCTCCTCCACTTTGTGCAGCTCGTGCGGGTTCTCGAACGATGGCACCAAGCGGTCGATGACCATGATCAACAATATGCCGGCAAAAAAGCCAATGGTGCCAAGCACAACCCCGTTGCCGCCGGCCGCCCCGTTCTCCAGGGATTCAAAGGCTTTCGGAATGATTTCCACAAAGGACACATAGATCATGACCCCGGCCGAAAACCCCAGCGCAACCGCCAGAAACCGAGTGTTGGTGCGGCGCGCGAAAAAGGCGATCGCCCCGCCGATCCCGGTCGAGAGCCCGGCAAACAAAGTCAAGAGAAAAGCAAACCACACACTGCCCTCAAGTTCCATTCAGCCAATCCTTTCGTTTTTCTCGTTTTTTTATGGAATAATCGTTTGTAATCCTAATTTAACGGCTTAAATTATAATTTCATGCGAACACATGCCAGGGTGGCGGAATTGGCAGACGCGCTGCGTTCAGGTCGCAGTGGCCGCAAGGTCGTGAGGGTTCGAATCCCTCCTCTGGTACCATAACCTATCCCTCCCCGACCGGCCGAGACAGGTTGCATTGAAAATCGGCGGACTATCCCTAAACCCGCAACCCAGAATTCCCGTCTTCCGAAGCCCCCCCCGTCAGCCGGTCGCTCAGCATGTTGCGAAACTCGCGGGGCGCCAAGTTGATCTCGCGCCGAAAAACCTTGGTGAAATAGCTCTGATCCTTGAACCCGCACAGGCGACTGATCTCGCCCAGGCTTTGCGTGCTGTAGGCCAGCAGTCGCTTGGCTTCGCGAATCCGAATCTCGGTCAGGTGCTGGACAAAGGTGCGGCCGGTCTCTCTCTTCAGACCGTGAATCACGCTGGAAGGACTGGCCTCGGCCGCCCGCGCCACCTCGGACAGACTTAAGTCGCGCATATAGTTGCGCCGAACATAGTCGAGAACCCGATCGCTCACCCGCCACTTGCGACGACTCTCCTGCGTTCCCGCGCGTTGCGCGCGGTTGAAATGGCCAACCAGCAATTCCTCGGCCCAGTAGCAGAGCGACTCGATATCCGGCTTCCGGCTCAACTCGATAAGCCGTTCGTCCAACCCCGGCACATACATGGAGCGCCGGCCGTCGCCGAGCAGGCGCTCGCAATTCAAGGCACCGAGCAAGAGCAGCAGATATGACTTGCCACGCTCCAGGCTGGCACCGCTGTTGAGCAGCATATTGCCGAGAAAATCGTCGAGCTTGACCCGCGCCCCGTGCAGATCGTTGTCCGGAAAACACTCGAAGACTTCGGCCAGCGAGCGCAAAGCGCTCGGCAGCCGCGGATATGAAGTCTGCAGCTCCTGAACCTTGACCGCCAGGCGCCGCTGCTGTTCGCTGACCCGCCGGCGCATGGCGAAGAACGAGGCGCTGTTCAAGCCCTCGGAGAAAGTCGCCTCCAGCAAAAAATCGGCGACCGCCTTGATCTCGGAAAACTCAGTCTCCGGCAACGCCTGCAAGCTGCCGAACAAAACCTGGAAAAGATCCAGGGCGTCAATGCCGGAAAGGCGGGAAAGCGCAATCTCCTGAGCGTTGTGGGCATGACCCGGCGCAATAAAGCCGCCGACTTCAATCACCCCGACAATCTCGCCCAGCGACGGCGGCGCGATCGGGATCGCGAAACTGTCCAGCCCGAGCCAGCAGCGAAAATACCAGGCGTCCCCCACCGAATAACCCTGCACCGCGCTGGTGCAAACCGTATTGCGGCAGAAGGTTCCGGCTCGCCGATCAGCCAGGCAGCCGGCGCAGAAACGACAGGCCGAACCGCCGATTTGAGGCTTGTGCCCGACCTCCATCGGATAATAGACGCCTCCGCGTCCGGCAAAGTCCTCCAGCCCGGCCATCACTCTCTTGATTCGCGATTTCAACTCGTGTTCGTGCATGATTTTTATAATAACCATAAAAATCGCCTTTGCAAAAGGGAATGTCCACCACAAGCCAACTTGATTTGTGAACCGGAGAAATGAGTATATGGTAAACCTCGCCGGGCAAGGCCAGACTGCCCTTGCCTCCGAACGATATCCACCCGGCCTTGCCAAACCCGGCAGGCAACCCTAAACAACAAGGGGAAAACCGACATCATGAAACGACACGACGACATTCGAATCGGCACCCTGGTTCGCGGCGACAACCATCCGGCGGAGTATATTCGCCAAATCATCGGCCACGGCTTCGAGAGCTTCGAACTCACCTTCTGGGAATCTCTCGGCAACGTTAATCTTGGACAAGTCGCGGAACAGGTCATGCGGGTACTCGAAGAGAGCGACACCGGCGCGACGATCAGCGCGCTCGCGGTCTACGGCAATCCGCTGGCCCGCGAGGAGGCGGAAAACACCTGGCGCCTGCTGATCGAAAACGCCTCCCTTTTCGGCTGCGACCTGGTCTGCGGCTTCGCCGGCCGCATCCCCGACAAGCCGGTGCCGGAATCGATGCCGCGCTTCAAGCAGGTGTTCGGCAGCCTCGCCGAACGCGCCCGGGATCTGGGAGTGCGCATCGGTTTCGAAAACTGCGACATGGGTGGCGACTGGAAGGGCGGCGACTGGAACATCGCCTTTTCCCCGCACGCCTGGGAACTCATGTTCAACGAAGTCCCCGCCGACAATCTCGGCCTGGAATGGGAGCCTTGCCATCAGTTGGTCAGCCTGGTCGACCCCCTGCCGCAACTGCGCAAATGGATCGACCGGGTGGTGCATGTCCACGGCAAGGACGCGACGGTCTTCCGTGACGTGATCCGCGACTTCGGAATTCGCGGCGGCAAGACTTACGTTCACCATCGCACACCGGGCTTCGGCGATACCAACTGGGCCGACCTGATCAGCATCCTGCGCATGGGCGGCTTCACCGGCTCGATCGACATTGAAGGCTGGCACGATCCGATATACCGGGACGACATGGAGATGACCGGCCAGGTCCGCGCCCTCAACTACCTGAAGCAATGCCGCGGCGGCGACTACGTCGTCAACCCGTCCTGAACCAGTCATGGAAATTGGACTCAAGCAGTTTTTTCTGCCCAATCCGCGTTCCAGGTTTGTCAAGCGGGCACTTCTGCTGGCGCT
>SLSR01000178.1 GCA_007130365.1 Lentisphaeria bacterium | reverse complement strand
ACCCAGATGTCGGACGGCTCCTGCTGGCATCAGTATCAGCCTTTGACCAAGAAGGGCAACAACATGATGGGCAGCGGCTTCAACGACGATCCGCTGTGGCTGCTTCTGTCCACCGCCGCCTATCTCGACGAGACCGGCGATGTTTCGGTTCTGCACGAGCGGGTGGGCTGCGCCGATCTCGACAACCAGGACGGGGCGACTTTGCTCGACCACCTGCGAATCTCGCTCGACTACACCTGGAGCCACCGCGGCCCGCACGGCCTGCCCCAGATCGGGCACGCCGACTGGAACGACTGCCTGAACCTGAACTGCTTCTCCACCACGCCCGGCGAGAGTTTCCAAATGGCCGGCGATGTCGAGGGGCCGCAGGCCAAAGTCGCGGAGTCGGCGATGATCGCCGGATTGTTCTGCCGGGGCTGCGAGCGCGTGGCTGAAATTTATACGCGGCTCGGGGACGACGCGCGGGCCGGGGAAGCTCGGGAGCGCGCTCAGAAGATGCGGGAGACCATTTCACAGCATGGCTGGGACGGGGAATGGTTCCTGCGAGCCTACGACGCCTTTGGCGAACCGGTCGGCTCCAAGACCTGCGAGGAAGGCAGGATTTTCATTGAAAGCCAGGGATGGTGCATTCTCGGCGGGGTAGGGTTGGACAACGGCCGGGCGGTGCAGGCGCTGGATGCGGTGGCGCAGCATCTGGCCGGCCCCGACGGCATTGCGCTCCAGCAGCCTGCCTACAGTCGATACCAGGCCAGGCTGGGGGAAATCACCTCATACCCGCCGGGCTACAAGGAGAACGCCGGCATCTTCACCCACAACAACACGTGGATTCAGATTGCCGAAGCCATGGTTGGCCGCGGCGATCGGGCCTTCGACTACTACCTGCGCATTTGTCCGAGCGCCAAGGAGGCCAAGATCGAGACCTACCGCTGCGAGCCCTACGTGTACAGCCAGATGACCGCCGGCCCCGACGCCCTGACTCCGGGCGAAGCCAAGAATTCATGGCTGACCGGTACCGCCTCCTGGTCGCTGGTGGCGATCACCCAGTATATTCTGGGGGTGCGGCCGACCGCGAACGGCCTGTTGGTCGATCCCTGCATTCCCGCGACCTGGCCGGAATTCACCGTGCATCGGCGGTTTCGCGGCCATCTGTACCATATCCGGGTGCGCAATCCGCACGGGGTCGGCAAGGGCGTGCGCCAGATGGCGGTCAACGGGGAAACGATCCCGGGCAACCTGATCCCGCTGGCTGCCGGAGCCGGCGAGACGACGGTCGAAGTCGAGATTGGAAGATCCTAAGGTTGTCCAGGTTGGCACTCAGAGAAAGGCTGGATTCGGAGCAATGCCCCGGCGCAATTCATAATTCGGCATTGACGATCAGGATGGAACCCGGGCGAGAAAGTCGCGGGTGCGAGCCTGCTTCGGATTTTCGAAGAAGCGGTCGGGCTCCGACTGCTCGACGATCCTGCCTTCGTCCATCATGACCACCGTGTCCGCGACTTCTCGGGCAAACCCCATTTCATGGGTGACCACGACCATGGTCATGCCGTTCTCGGCCAGATTCTGCATGACCTGCAAGACTTCTCCGACCAGTTCGGGGTCGAGTGCCGAAGTCACTTCGTCGAACAGCATGATGTCGGGCTCCATCGCCAGGGCGCGGGCAATCGCCACGCGTTGCTGCTGGCCGCCGGAGAGTCGGGCGGGGTAGCTGTCGCGCTTGTCAAGCAGACCGACGCGGTCCAGCAGTTCGTCGGCCTGGCTTTCGGCCTTGGCCCGCGCCAGTTTCCTGACTGCGAGCGGAGCCGCGGTCAGGTTGTCGAGAACCGTCATGTGGGGAAACAGATGGAAGTGCTGAAAGACCATGCCCATGTGCTGGCGCACCCGGTTGAGGTTGTCGGTTCGCGGGTTGATCGGCTGGCTCTTGATCTCGACCACTCCCGCGTCGGGTATTTCAAGAAAGTTGAGACAGCGCAGCAGGGTTGACTTGCCGGAGCCGCTGGGGCCGATGATCGCCATCACCTCGCGGTTTTCGATCCGTAGGTCGATGCCTTTGAGCACATGGTTTTCGCCAAAGGACTTGTGCAGGTTGGATAGTTTGATCAGGCTCATGACGAAGTTTCGCGTTGTCCGCGGTTGAGATGTTTTTCCAGTCGATGCACCAGGAAGGTGAAGATCAGCACCAGAGCCAGGTAGTAGCAGCCGGCGACCAGATAGGTTTCGAAGGGCATGTAGTTGGCCGCCTGGATGGTCAGCGCGGCGCCGAACAGTTCGTGGACTCCGAGGTAGGCGACCAGGGAAGAATCCTTGAGCCCGATAATGAACTGGTTGCCGAGGGGCGGAAGCGCCCGGCGGAAGGCCTGGGGAAATACGATCAGGCGCATGGTCTGCCATTTCGACATGCCCAGGGAGCGGGCCGCCTCGCGCTGGCCGGGATCGAGCGATTGGATGGCGCCGCGAAAGATTTCCGCCACATAGGCGCCGGCATGAATGGCCAGAGCCAGCGAGCCGGCCCAGAACGAGCTGAGCGCGACCAGTCGCACGATGCCGAAATAGAGAAACATCAACTGCACGATCAGCGGCAGCCCGCGCACGATCCCGATATAGGCATGGGCGATCAGGTTCAATACACGATAGCGCGAGATCCGCATCAGGGCGAAGGCAACCCCCAGGACAATCGCGATCAGCAAGGATACCGCAGTCAGGCGCAGGGTGACTTCGGCGGCCTTGAGAAAGGTCGGGAAGTGTTCGACAAATACACCGGGCAAACTACCCATCAGAATCGTTCCCTATTCGCCGAGTATGTTGCGGCCAAACCACTTGCGGCTGATCTGCTCGTAGGTGCCGTCGGCAATTATCGATTCGAGGGCATGGTTGATCTCGGCCAGGGTCTGATGGTCGCCGCGAGCCACCGCGATCGCCATTTCGTCGGTGAACAATGGTTCGCCCACCGGTTTGATGCCGAGGTTCTGGTCGTGGATCGCGGCGAGGCCGACAACCTGGTCGGTAATCACCGCGTCGATGCGGCCGGTGGTCAGGTCGCGCAAGGCTACGATGTCGCTGTCATACCCGATCACCTGGTTTTGCTGGTTGGTCAGTTCCAGGGCGATATCGCGAAATGTGCTGGCGCGCACGACGCCGACTCGGCTTTCGGCCAGGTCGTCCGGCCCGTTGACCTCAAGGTTTTCCTCGGCCACGAAAATCTGGGCGCCCGAACGATAGTAGGGACGCGAGAACTCGACTTGCCGCGCCCTTTCCTCGGTGATCGCCATGCTCCCGATGATCGCCTCGTAGCTGCCGGTGCGCAAGCCTTGGATGATGGTTTCCCAGGGGTTGGTCACCGGTTTCGGCGCCTTCCCCATGCGACGACTGATTTCACGGCCGATATCCACATCAAAGCCGCGCAGCTCGCCTCCCTCCATATAGTTGAAGGGTCGGTACATGCCTGACATGGCGTAGACGAATTCCGAGCCGTCGGTTCGATCCCGCCCGCCGCAGCCGGACGCCAGACCGAGGGTGATAAAGGTCAGTGAAAGAAGGGCGGACATAAAATTGAAGGTGCGCATTTTTCTGTCTCCTGTTGCTTTCCCGGACGGGGTTGAACATTCCCTGAGCCCGCGAAAAATTTGTCAGTTCAGTTTGATTATAGCACCGAACGATTGCCAGTGCAAGCATTGCACGCTATAGTAAAGCTGAAAAGCGCGGGAAAACGGAGAGTTTTCCTGTCTGTTGTCAGTGCGGAACCGACGGCGGACGGCCGCCGTTCGCCATTGCGGCGGACGGAGGAAAGTCCGGACTCCACAGGGCGGGAAGTCCTCTTGAAAAGGAGGATGCCGCGGACGATAAGCCGCGGGAAGGAAAGTGCCACAGAAAACATACCGCCTGACCACTCATTGAGTTGAAATGCCTGTAGTTATGACAAAAGTCTGATTGGCTCGCATGCTTTAGGCGGGGGCAACCGGGTTTTTCTTCACAATGAGTGGTCAGGCAAGGGTGAAATGGTGGGGTAAGAGCCCACCGCCCGCCGGAGAGATCCGCGGGGCAGGGCAAACCCCTTCCGGAGCAAGACCAAATAGGGAACGACGATGCGGCCCGCATCGCTTGAGTTCCGGGTACCGGTCGCTTAGATGAATGGTCGTCGCCTCGCCGTTCGGCGAGAGCACAGAATCCGGCTT
>SLSR01000015.1 GCA_007130365.1 Lentisphaeria bacterium | reverse complement strand
TTCACTTCTTCCGGATTGATATCTCGAAGTCCGATCTTCCTGCGTGCGGCAATGGCGGCGGCCTTTCCTGCGGCTTCTCCGGTGGCGGCGGCAATCGGGATGACGCGGGTCGAGGACATCGCCTGATGGTCGGCCGAAATGCAGCGCCCCGCGACGAGTACGTTCTCCAGCCCTTGCGGCAGCAGTGAACGGTATGGAATATCGTAAACCGGCGGCTGGTTGGTTTCGAGCCCCTTGTGGTCCGGTGAATGGATGTCCAGGTGATAGCCGCCGCGGGCAATTGCGTCGGGGAAGCGCTTCCCCGCCATCAGGTCCTCGCCAGTAAGCCAGTAGTCGCCGAAAACATGCCTGGTCTCCCGAATGCCGATCTGATGCGCGCTGCCGAGCAGTCGAGCCTGGCTGCCACCGGGCATGTATCTCCTGATGAACTCGAAGACAGGTCGAATTTGCATCTGCCCCTCCAGTTCCGCCTCGGAATAGCTGCGGACACTGCCGGGATTGACATTGCCGACGCGGGTGGTGACCAGCAGCATTTCTCCTTCACGCGGATACCCTATGCCGACAATCTGTTTTCTCGGCAAATCCAAACCATCGGCAACGGCTTTTTCCACGAGCTTCGGGAACGCGCCGAGCACGAAAAGGGGTGCCGCGCGCATTTGTTCGACCAGCCTTGACAGGGTGTCTTTCGGCAGTGGGAAAGGGCGGATTTGATCGGGGTTCCTTTCGAAATAGTCAAGCATCGCCTGCATATCGATGCCGCCGACGGTGAAGGCGTACGAAGCCACCTGCGTTTTGTGGTCGCCTTCGCGCCCCAGGCAATACCGAGCGCCGGCCAGAACCGCCACGTCAGCCGAGTCGGTGCAGTCGACAATCACATCGGGGGCCAGGGATTGGGCGCCTTCCTTGCTCCGAACAATCACGCTTCCAATGTGGCCGTTTTCCACTTCCACTTCCGAGGCGAGGCTGTGCAGGTGGGCATCGACATTATCTTTCTTCATCATTTCCGCCAGGACAATTTTCAGCCAGACCGGATTGACGGCGGCGGCGCTGCCGGCGATGGGGTCCATGATAAAATCGCTCGCCCCGCCGTCCGCTTGCAGACGCTGTAAAATTTCGTATATCACGCCCTTGACCACAAGTTTGCCGTCCGGATGATGGAACCCGAGCCATGGCAGACCGGTGGCGGCGTTGCCGCCGAGGAAGCCATTGATTTCTATCAGCGCGGTGCTCGCGCCCTGGCGCGCGGCGGCCAGTGCCGCACAGGCACCGGTGGTTCCGCCGCCGACAACAATGACATCATATTGCTGTTTCACGGTTCATATCCTCATATTTGCAGTTCAAGTCCGTAGATATCGCATCTGCCGCGCGTCCTACCATAATAGAAGACGCATGCCCATCTGTCCTCGCCCAGATAACACATCCAGGGATACGTCCAGTCGGCATGCTGCTCACCCGGCCCGCCCCATTTCACCACTGTCCCGACCCTGTTCCATTTCAGTTCAAGAAGGTTGTTGGCGGAACTCATATCGGCGGTGTAGAGGGTGATATCCTCATGGCGCACCGAACTCAGTGCCCAGAGCCGGTCCGAATTTCGGGGGTCGGCGGTGATAAAGGGACTGGGGTAGCTTCTGTCGCCTGGTTCCAGGTCAAAGGCGTTCGGCTTGAAATCCCATTCTTCGCCGTCCGGGCTGACGGCCAGGGTGTAGAAATCACGCCCGTTATCGGTTCTCAGCAAGCCGATGAGTCTGCCGCGGTTGCAGACAATGGCCGGCTCAACGTAATATTCTTCGGTGATGCACTTTGCCGATGCCCATGACTTGCCGTTGTCGTCGGAAAAAGACATCCATATCCCCTGTGCATGGGGCATTGAACCGGAGCGATAGTGCCCGACAACACCGAGGCGGCCGTTGGGAAGATGAAAAATATTTCCATAGACCGAACCTGTGGTGTTGTTCGCCAGCTTGTCGGTATCCACGGCATGCCAGTTTCTACCATCATCCTCCGAGCGAAATCCGAAGATGGTGTTGAGTTCTTTCTCCTGATTGAAGGCCATCGCCAGCAGGATCACCGCCCCGTCCGCGGCGGTGCCAATGGCGAAGTTGCCGCAATCACGGTAGCGCCTGTCGAACTGCGGGAAGCGGCGCAGCATTTCAGGGGGCGAGAAGCTCCGTCCATTGTCCTCGGACAGCGAGAAGGCCAGTCCGGACCCGCCCATGTTATGGCCAAGCCCGGCACTGCACGCCATAACAAGCGTGCCGCTGTCGGTCCGGGTCATTTTCGGCCAGGCGAGATGTTTGTAGTCCCATTCTTCCGGGGCGGTGAGAATCCGGCGCGCCTCGCCCCAGTCGCCTGCGAGAGGTTTGTGGTTGCTCATAGCTCTTTCCTTTTTTGACTTCATGTCTTGGTGTCTTCATGACTCCTGACTGACGGAATGACTTTTTGACCCCGGGCTGACGGGGTGGCATTGCTGTGGCTTGGTCTTGCGGTTCTGTTGGGAGTCATGAAGACACGGGGTCATGGAGTCATTCTCCGGGGGCTGGCAGCACCACGTCCTCCGGGCGCAGAGCGTAGCCGCGAATCTGGGCGCGCGGCCAATCGTCGACGATGTAGTTGACAATGTAGATCTCGCCATCTTCAAACTGCACCCAGCCGCTGTAGCCGAGGTCGCTCTTGGGCGAGCGGTCGTAGTCGATGGGCAGGATGCGGGTGTGCGCTTCGTGATAGACTTCGGCCAGCGCCGACTCGCGGTCGGTGAAGGCGGCGAAGAAGTTCTGTGTGTACCATCCGACCCAGCCTTTGCCGCCCTGCCGATAGCGGTGGGTGATCATGATACGGTCGTCCTGAAGAAAGCCGGCGACCGGACGATGACAGCCGGGGATCGGGAAATCGACTGCCGCCGACCAGGTCTGGCCGCGGTCGCGGCTGATGGTCTTCTGACAGGGGCGGGTGTCGCGGCTGTTCTCGCGATGGAAGGCGACCAGGGTGTCGTCGTCGAGTTGCAGGATGCTGACCTCGCAGAGATGATAGCCTGGGCGGTGGCCGACCACTGCGGGGCCGTGCCAGGAGGTGCCCTGGTCATCCGTGTACCAAAGGCGTTGGATGCGCTCATCCTTGCTCTCCGGCATGTAGTGACACGATGCCAGCCAGCGGCCGCAGTGCAGTTCGCGTAATTTGTCGGGAACGATGCCCAGCGCGGGGGTTTCGTGCGGGCCGTCCCAGCTCGCGCCTTCGTCGCGGCTGAAGAACAGATAGTTGCGGCAATCCTCCGGCGCGGCACTGCCTTCGGCCTTGAAAAGCTTGTCGACCAGCACCGCCAGGCGACCGTCGCGCAGTTGGGTGATGCGCGGACAGTTCCAGTGTACCGGCAGGCCATGTGTGGGCTCGCTCACCGGACGCTTTTCACCCCAGGTGCGGCCGCGGTCAGTGGAGTCACAGACCATGATGCGGGTATAGTCGCGATTCCCGTGATGGGTGCATTCGGCAAACACGCACACCAGCTTGCCGCCCGGGGTCAAGGCCACATCCGGCCAGGCAAGATAAAGCTGATCATCGCGGGCAATGGTGAATTTCTGGATCATGATTGTTTTCTTCTTTTTTTGATTTCATGTCTTGGTGACTTCATGACGCCGGACTGATGCGCCGTGACACCCGGTTTGCGATGCCCGGCGTCACGAAGTCATGGAGTCATTTCCCAATGGCCGCCGACTGGCGACGCGCAAGAAAAAACCCCGCCCATTTCGGCCGCTCACTTTTCGATAATCTCCAGACAGCGTTGACCTGCCGCTTCGGCTTCGGCTTGGCTTAGAGAAACCTGCGGCGGCCGGACAACCGGGGTGATCGGCACGCCCTGGGCGCGCAGGATAGCCTTGATGACGGAAAAGAAATTGCCGGATTGTTTCATGGTCTGGATCAGCTCGACCGCGCGAGCCTGCCATTCGCGGGCCTGGGCAAAATCTCCGGCCTCGAATGATTCGATGATGCGCAGGTAGAGGGGGGCGGCAATATTGTAGGTGGAGCCCACCCCGCCGCCGGCGCCGACAGCCAGGGCGGACAGCAGCATTTCATCCCGCCCCCACAGCAGGTCGTAGCGTCCACCGGCCAAGCGAAGAGACTCCAGGAAGTCGTCCAGCGCTTCGAAGGTGAATTTGACGCCGGCGAAATTGGGGATGC
>SLSR01000205.1 GCA_007130365.1 Lentisphaeria bacterium | reverse complement strand
TGGTGGAGCATATCGGGCTCGAACCGATGACCTCTACACTGCCAGTGTAGCGCTCTAGCCAACTGAGCTAATGCCCCGTTTCGTCAGGCAGGATGATAAAGTAACGCGACAAAATTGATTGTCAACTTGAGAAAAAGGCAAAATACAGATGAAAATACATTCGCCGGGACGAACCATTGTCACCTTGCCCTTGCTCCTGACCCTCTTCGCCTGCCCGGCACCGTCAACCATGGCGCAGGCCGGGGTCGCCGACAATCCGCGCTATCGGCGTCTCTCGCAGGACGCTCAGGTCGGCATCGAACGGTTTGAAGAGCAACACCAAAGTCTGGTGGATCTATGGGTGGAGACGCGAGACGTCCGCGAACGCCTGGCCGAGCAGTTGATGGCGCTGGGGCGACAGCGGCGCCGGGCGGCGGCACTGGAAGTCCGCATGCTAGAAAGAGATCTGGAGCGACTGGAGTCGCGGTTTCACATGCTGGCAGAGCGAACCAGAACCCCCTACGAACGAAATTTTCAAAGACTGCGCGACCAGCTTTGGCAAGGGCAGCAGAGTCTGAACCCGGACAACCCCCGGCAGTATCGGCAGCAGGAACAGGAAATCGACGAGCTGCGCGAGGAGTCGATCGCGATCGAACGCATGCTCCGCACCCTGGACGGCATGGCGCAAGCCATCAACTTCGACTTGCCGCGTCCCGAAGAAACCGCCCGGTTTCCGCGCGGTACCGATCCGCAGCGAACCTACCGCTTTCTGGCAAGCAACGCTACACAGGTGCTCGACGCCCGAATGAACCTGCTCGATCATCTCGAAGACCTGAAGCAAATGCAGCGCGACAAACAGGAGGCGGGAGCGGACTGGAGCGGCATCCAGGAAAACCGGTTGAGCGCCCTGGTCGAACAGAGCGGGCGAGCCTGGCAAAATCTGCAAAGCCAAATCGACCGCTCGTTGCGCAATGAATATCGCGACAAGCAACGGCTGGAGCAGGAAGTCGAGCGCCTGCAGAGCCGCATGCGGGGGAGCAGCGGCCGCATGCAGGAAAGAATCGCCGACCAGTTGCGGGAAGCGCAAACCCGACTGGCCAACTTGCAGGCGATTATCGACCGCTATCAGGCGGCGGCCGCGTTCCCGCCGGAATACCAACAGCTCCTCGACCAGGTCAAGTAGAGGCGCCATCCCTGGCGCATTCTGAAGAACGGCCGGAACGCGCACAAGCGGGATCGCCCCGTTCAGGGTTCAGGATTCGAAATTCACTATTTTACATTTCACCAAGGGGTGCGGAATTGGCTGTACGTTTCCCTTCCAGGCAGGGCATGGCCGAATTCGCATGAATTAATCAGAGGCCGGGCGGCCGCCCGCAAAAGCAACCCCCTCCGCCCTGCGGCAGCGGCCTGACCAGCGATTCATGGCCGGGCGTGGCCTGGCGCAAGGCTCGCAGCCAATCGGCGACCGGGCGCCGCCGACCACCGACCTCGACCGGCCAGTCGCCGGCCACCTCGGCCAGCGGAGTCAGGACGAACAGTCGCTCGACCAGCCGCGGATGCGGAGTCCGCAAATTGTCGGTCTGCAGTTCGCACCCCTTGACCAGTAGAATGTCAAGATCGATCGTCCGCGCCTCGTCCCTGGCATGATCGGCCGGGCGGCCCATCTCGCGCTCGATGCCATGACAAGCCGCGAGCAGAGACTGCGGGCTGCCCGGCCAGCGCCCGACCAGAGCCCCGTTGACAAAGTCGGGGGTGCCGGGCCGACAGTCCTCCGGCCTGGTCAGATAAAGTCCGGAGAGCCGGATTTCGCGCAACCCCTTCTCGGCCAGCCTGGCGACCGCCCGTCGAACGGTGGCCACCGGGGCATCCCGGTTGGCTCCCAGCCCGAGGGCCACGGCAATCGGTTCCGGTGCGCTACTCGCCTTCGCGGTTTCCCTTTGCACCGCCCTCGTCCTTTCGCGAATGTTCCTCGACGATCCTGGCCATGATCCCGATCCGGTCGGGGCGGCCGCCGCCGGCCTGCAACTGAGCGAGCCGATCAGCGTCAACGATCCTGGCCAGGCAGGCGTCGATATCGAGGCGCTGCCACCAGCAGTCGCGAATCAGCGGGCAGACCGTTGCCCCCTCCTGCGTGCGGCAATAGTGAAAAGTCACCTCATGCCCCAGCCGCCGACAACGGATCAGCAGCCGATCCGCCGCCTCCGCCTTGCCTGTCCGCGCCTGCTTCACAGCTTCGGATACCCGTCCAGAGCATGCAGCGACTTCTCGATCATCTCCTGGGGATATTCGTAGTTGGTCAGCTCGCCCTTCAAATAGGCCTCGTAACCCTTCAAGTCCATCAGGCCATGACCCGACCAGCCGAGCAGAATCACCCGTTCCCGCCCCTCTTCCCTGGCCTTCTTCGCCTCCTCGATCGCGGCCGCGATCGCGTGCGTGGTCTCGGGCGCCGGAATGAACCCCTCGGTTCGCGCCCACAGCATGCCGGCGGCGTAGGAGTCGAGCTGGTTGACCGCAGTCGCCTCGATCAATTCGTCCTTGACCAGCCGACTGACCAGCGGCGCCATCCCATGATAGCGCAGTCCGCCCGCGTGCAGCGGCGCCGGCACGAAATCATGTCCCAGCGTATGCATCGGCAAAAGCGGCGTAGTCTTGGCCAAGTCCCCGAAATCGTAGGCATAGGGGCCGCGGGTAAGAGTCGGACAGGCCGTCGGCTCGGCCGCCAGAATCCGCACATTCCGCCCATGAATCCGATCCCGCACATAGGGGAAGGAAAGCCCGGCGAAATTGGAGCCGCCGCCGACGCAGCCCACCACCACGTCGGGATAAAGGTTCAGCTTCTCCATCTGCTTCTGCGCCTCCAGTCCGATAACCGTCTGGTGCAGGCAGACAAAATTCAGCACGCTGCCCAGCGAATAGCGCGTGTCCGGACTCGAGACCGCGTCCTCGATCGCCTCGCTGATCGCAATGCCCAGACTGCCCGGAGTATCCGGGAACTCCGCCAGCACTCTCCGTCCCACCTCGGTATCCAAGGTCGGACTGGGCACGCACTGCGCCCCCCAGGTCTGCATCATCAGCTTGCGGAACGGCTTCTGCTCGAAGCTTACCCGCACCATGTAGACCTTCAGCTCCAGACCGAACTGCTGAGTCGCGAAACTGAGCGCGCTGCCCCATTGTCCGGCACCGGTTTCCGTGGTCAGTCGCTTGATCCCGAACTGCTTGTTGTAGTAGGCCTGGGCGATCGCCGAATTCGGCTTGTGGCTGCCGGCCGGCGACACACCCTCGTTCTTGTAGAAAATCCTGGCCGGAGTTCCCAAAGCCTGCTCCAGACCGCGCGCCCGCTGCAAGGGCGAGGGTCGCCAGATCAGCAGTTTTTGCAGCACCTCCTCCGGAATGTCAATCCATCGGTCCTGCGCCATCTCCTGCTCCACCAGGTTCATCGGAAAGACCGCGCCCAGGGCTTCCGGATCGATCGGCTCGCCGGTCGCCGGATTGAGCGGCGGGCTCAGCGGAGTCGGCATGTCGGCCTGGATGTTGTACCACTGTCGCGGCATCTCGTCGTCTCTGAGCACCACCTTTAAATCCTGCATGGCTTTTCAGCTCCTTAGTTATTGTTCCTGCAATGCCGACAACCGGTCTTCATCCGCCAGTTCATCGGCATCCCTACTGATATCAACTTGAATAATAGAGCATTGCTTTCTCGTATCGCAACGCCGCAACAAAAAGCAAAAGCAATTTTGTGTTCCCAGCCTGAATAGTCCACGAGCCAAGTTTGCCGTTTGAACGCCTGTCTTTATAGGGTATCCGGCAAATTGACGAAATGACCAAATGTCCCGATGACGAGATGCAGCCTCACCGCCCAACTGTACTCTGTCTTCTGTCCTCCGCCCGTCCCACCGCCCGCTCGCTAAAGCTCGCTGCCACTGCCGCCTGAAGGCGGAACTGCGGCAGCTTATTTTCCCCTTTTCGTGTATTTCGTATATTTCGTAGTTGCTCTTCCAGTTAGGACTTTTCCGCAATCTCCGATTGTTCGGCAGAGTCGGGATCGCTATCGAAATCGACTGCGTGGAGGGTCGATGTCCACTGATTAAACCCAGACGACAGACTCGATCACCGCGCGATACACATCCAGCTTCTCGTGCCTGAATCCCATCCCGCATCCTTTCGATACCGATTCCGATACCGACCCCGACC
>SLSR01000064.1 GCA_007130365.1 Lentisphaeria bacterium | reverse complement strand
CGCGCTCCACGACAGACCGCCGAGCCAGCCATGGCCCGGAGACCGGAAAAGATAGCGCAGCTGGGCTCCGCAGAGCGGGCCGCTGCCAAGGTAGTGATGCGCATCCATCATCTGATTCCAATGCCGTTGTCGCCTGCCAAGCCGTAGGTCATGCGAAGGCTGGTCGCCATAATCGTTGTGCGAATGTTGTTTCAACCGATGCACCTATGACTGACACACTACCTTGATGCATCGCAAAGAATGGCGGAAGCCGCTTCCCCGGGTTAACTTATGCTTTGGATTTCGTGAGACGTCAGCCCCCGGCTCGACCGATCTTTCCCCATAATTCTCTAGCATTCAAGGAAGACTAGTTTATGCGAATTGAAGTACCCCTATATCGCCGGGTCGACGTGTTGATTCTCGGTGGCAGCAGCGGGGCGGTTGCGGCCGCCTTGGCGGCGCGAAAAGCCGGGAAAAGCGTGCTTTGCGCCAGCTCCTACACCTATCCGGGCGAGGATGTCTGCGCCACCATGAACTTCTGGAGCTGGCAAACGACCGGCGAGACGGCCAGGCTGGCGCCGGAACTGTTCAAACAACGCGCCGGGAACGATCTGCTGCCCAGCCCACTGCAGGTCAAGCTGGCACTGGAGCAGGCATGGCTGGCGGCCGGAGTCGATTTTCTTTACATGACTTATCCGTTTCGCTGGCTGCGCGACCAGGAAGGCCGGGTGGCCGGGGTTGTGCTGGCCGACCGTTGCGGGTTTCAGGCGGTCGAGGCCGGCGCGGTGATCGACGCCACCGAGCGGGCGCAATTGGCCCGGCAATTGCGCGAAGCTGAATTTAGGCCTTTCGCCCCCGGCTCCTATCAAGCCCGCCTGGTGACGGCGGGCAAGCCGCTTGCGGAATCCGCCCGGACTTCGGGGCGGATTTTGCCCGGCCGCTTCAGGAGCGGGGCACAGGAGATGACGGCCTATGCCTGGGAGTCTGCCCTCCGCTTCGCCGACCCCGGACCGTCGGAGCGGGGACGGCTCGAGTCCGAGGCTCGCCTGGCCGCCTGGCATCCCGAGCAACTGCTTGCGGCCGACCGGCTCGAAGTACAATTCCGCGACCGGCTCGACAGCCGGGGACAGACTCAGGAACAATGGTCGGGCGCGGCCAGCTTCAACCTGGCGGCGACGCGCTGCGGCGACAGCCCGGTGTTTGTTCTCGGCCCGATGGCCGATGTCTCAGACCCGGTGGCCGAGGCCTTGCGCGATCCTTGCGCCATGATGGCCCTCGGCGACCGCCTGGGCAGGCAGGCCGCCGAGCTGGCGGCTCCGCCGCGCGGACGAGTGGCGGTCGACGAGCCGGATTTGCCGCCTTTGACTGAAGTCGAGGCGGTGCGGCGCGACCGCTATTTCCGCCTGGCCGACCGGCCAAGCCTAAGCATGGATCTAGATCGGCTGCCCGTGCTTGACGAGTTCGAGGTTCTGGTGGCCGGCGGCGGCACGGCCGGGGCTCCGGCCGGGATCGCGGCCGGGAGAGCCGGCGCCCGCGCCGTGATCCTGGAATATCTTTCCGGCTTGGGCGGCATGGGCACCGAAGGCCGAATCGCCACCTACTACCACGGCAACCGCTGCGGTTTCACCAGTGAAATGGATCGCCATGTGCAGGATTGCGATCCCGAATTCAAGGATCGGCCGACGTGCTGGAATGTGGAATGGAAAAAACACTGGCTGCTGCAAGAAGCCCGCCAGGCAGGCTGCCAAGTCTGGTTCGGCGCCATGGCGGTGGCGGCGGCGGTCGAGGGCGAGCAAGTCGGCGGCGCCGTCGTCGTCACCCCCTGGGGCTGCGGCCTGGTCAAGACGGCGGCGGCGGTCGACGCCACCGGCAACGCCGATTTGGCGGCGGCGGCCGGCGCGCCCGTCGCCGAGATCACGACCGGCCATCTGGCGGTGCAGGGCACGGGCTTGTCGCCCTATTGTCCGGAGCAGCACTATACCAACACCGACTATACCTTTGTCGACGACAACGACCTGCTCGACGTCACCCGGGCTTTCGCGGTGGCTCGCGGCAAATTCAAGGACTGCTTCGACGTGAGCCGGATCGTCGATTCCCGCGAACGTCGCCAGATTGTCGGCGAACTGACTTTGGAACCGTTGGATTTTCTGGCCGACCGGACTTTCGCGGACACGATCGCAACGGCCAGCAGCAACTTCGATTCGCACGGCTTCACCATCCACCCGGTGTTCCTGGCCAAGCCTCCCGATCGCGAAGAGCTGCGGGCGCATGTGCCCCTGCGCTGTCTGCTGCCGCAGGGGCTGGAGGGAGTTCTGGTCACCGGCCTGGCGGTCAGCTCGCATCGCGATTCTTTGCCGGTGATTAGGATGCAGCCGGATGTCCAGAACCAGGGCTACAGCGCCGGCCGCGCAGCCGCCATGGCGGCGGCGGGGAACCGTCGATTTCGCGAACTGGACGTCAAGGCTCTGCAAAGGCATTTGGCGGAAGTCGAAATACTGGCGCCTGAAGTGCTTGAGCATGACGATTCGCCGCCGCTTGAAGAAGCCGACTTCCAGCAGGCGGCGGCCACCGGCAAGAACGACTACCTTGGCCTGGCGATTCTCTTTTCCCAGCCCGAGCGCAGTTGTGGATGGTTGCGCAAGCTTTACTGGGAGACTCGGGAGGCGGCCGAAAAACTGCGTTGCGCCCAGTTGCTGGGACTGTTGGGCGACGATGCCGGAGTCGAGACCCTGGTCGCGCATGTGAGCGGCAGGCAATGGGATCGGGGATGGCAGTTTACCGGCATGGGGCAGTTCGGCTTCAGCATGAGCGAAATGGACAGTCTGCTGGTGGCGCTGGGAACAAGCCGGAATTCGGCGGCGCTTCCGCTCCTTCTGGACAAGCTGTCCAGTTTGTCCGAAGCTTCCGAATTTTCCCACTTTCGGGCAGTAGCCATGGCTCTGCGCGAACAGCCGACTCGCCAGGCGGTTCCGGCCTTGAGCCGATTGCTCGAAAAGTTGCGCGGCAACAGCCAGCGCGACCTTTCGGCAATGATTCAACAGACCCCGCCGGATCGCTGCGACACCAGCGAGCGGAATCGTCAGCTCAAGGAGTTGATGGTCGCGCAGGCGCTGCTCGAATGCGGCGACGACCCAGCCGGGCAGGCGCGCGCCGTATTCGCCGACTATGCCGAGGACTTGCACGGCCACTATGCCCGCTTTGCCCGCGCCCGGCTGAAATCGGAGCCCGATCTTGCAATCCCGCCTGTCGGCGACTAAAGTAAACCAGCCGTCGAGCGAAGCTCGGCAAGCCCAGACCAGCCATCGATCGAGGAGTGCAGTAAAGTTTATGCGCAATCATTCGTGCCCGCGGATCGGGATCAATGGGTTCGGCCGGATCGGACGGGCCATTTTTCGCAGCAACCTCAAGCACCGCAAGTTTTCCGTGGTCGCGGTCAACGACGTCAACCCGGAAATCGCCAATGTGGTCTATCAACTGAACTACGACACCACCTACGGCTGCCTCGAGCAGCCCTATCAAGTGTCGGGCTCGTCGTTCGGAGTGGACGGCCACAAGGTCGCCTACTTCAACCATGAGGGGGTCGACCAGGTGCCATGGCAGGAGCGCGAAGTCGACATTGTGATCGACGCCAGCGGCGTGGCGGAGAACACTCGGCGCGCCCGCGCCCTGCTGGCGGCCGGGCAGGTCGGCCGGGTGGTGATAACCCATTCGCCCGACGAGGTCGACTTTACGATGGTGCTCGGCGCCAACCAGGAGGAATATCGGCCTGCCCGGCATCGCCTGATCTCCTCGAGCATTTGCGACGCCACCGCCATCGCCCCGGCGCTTCGCCTGATTCACCAGGCCTTCGGAGTCGAAAACGGCTATATCACCACGCTGCATCCCTGGCTCAACTATCAGAACCTGATCGACGGGCCGGCCAGCTCCTGGTCCCATCCCGGCGAGATCTACCACCACTACGCGCTGGGGCGCTCCGGGGTCAACAACATGATTCCGAAGCCGACCTCGGCGATCGAGGCCACCTGCAAAGTTCTCGACGGACTGACCCCGCGCGAGCTGGGCTCCTTCTCCTACCGGACACCGCTGGCGATTGTCGGCAGCGCCGACATCACCCTCAACCTCAAGCGCCAGGCCAGGCCGCGCCAAATCATCGAGCGATTCGAGGAAGCCGAACAGAAACAGCAGTGGAAAATCTTCAAGAACAACATCCTGCCCCTGGTCTCGAACGACTTCAAGCAGTCGGAAT